>DATJEA010000451.1:0-11864 GCA_035497095.1 Acetobacteraceae bacterium
CGGCCGGCGGCGGCTGCGCGATGCTGGACGGCGTGGCGCACCGGATGGTTCCGGGCACCACCATCTTCCTCGGCCGCAACCGCCGCCACCTGTTCCTCAACGACGGCGCGGTGGACCTGGTGTTCGTCTGGCTGATCGTGCCGAACGGGCTGGAGACCTTCTTCCGCGCCATCGGCCGCCCGGTGGTGGCAGGTGAGCCCGACCCCACCCCCTTCCCGCGCCCGGCCGACGTGCTGGCGATCGAGGCGCGCACCGTGTTCGCGCCGCCGCCATGAGCATCGCACCGCAGAACGACACCGAGGCGGCGATCCTGTCGCGCCGCTCGGTGCGCGGCTATCTGCCGAGGCCGGTTTCGCGCGACGTGGTGGAGCATCTGCTGGACGTGGCGGCGCGGGCGCCGAGCGGCACCAATATGCAGCCGTGGCGGGTGATCGCGCTGGCGGGCGCGCCGCTGGTGGCGTTCTGCGACGGCATGGTGGCGGCGTTTCTCGCCGGCGAGGAGACCGACGGCATCGAGCGGGGCTATTACCCCAAGCCGCTGCACGAGCCGTATCTGGCGCGGCGGCGCAAGATCGGCTGGGATCTGTATGGCCATCTCGGCATCGCGCGCGGCGAGAAGGACAAGATGCGGGCGCATGTGGTGCGCAATCTGCAGTATTTCGGCGCGCCGGTCGGGCTGATCTGCACCATCGACCACCGGCTGCTGGTGGGTTCCTGGATCGATTACGGCATGTTCCTGGGCAACATCGCCACGGCGGCGCGCGGGCGCGGGCTGGATAGCTGCCACATGGCGGTGTTCGCCGAATTTCCCCGCACCGTGCGGCGGCTGCTCGGGCTGGCCGAGGCCGACGTTGTGGTATGCGGCATGGCGATCGGCCACGCCGACCCCGACGCGCCGGCCAACCGCCTGGTGACGGAGCGGGTGGCGGCGGCGGAGTTCGGCGAGTTTCGGGGGTTTTAAGGGAAGCGTTCTTTTTTGAAAAAAAGAACCAGAAAACTTCCATCGCCTTGCAACGGCGGTGCCGCGGAGACACCGGAGTCTCCAAAACGACTGAAAAGTTTTTTTGCTTCTTTTCGTTCACAAAAAGAAGATTCTTCCTTACTCCCGATACGCCGGGTCGGCGCGGTCCAGCATGCGCAGCAGCCCCGGCCATTCCTTGCGGCCATAGACGCGGGTGGCGCCGGGGGCGTAGGCGTCCTCGGATTTGGCCGCCATCGCCTGCGGCAGCACGCGGAGAGGGGTGTTGCAGGCCATCGCCGCCAGTTGCGCGCGGCAGGCACGCTCCAGCGAGAACATGAAGTTGAACGCTTCCGGTATGCTCGGGCCTACCGTCAGCAGGCCGTGGTTGCGCAGGATCATCACGTTTTCCTGCCCCAGATGCTCGGCCAGTTTGGCGCGCTCGGCGGGTTCGCGTTCCGGGCCGTTGAAATCGTGATAGGCGATGCGGGAGGTGAAGCGGGTGGCGGTCTGGGTCAGCGGCAGCAGGCCGCATTGCAGTGCCGAGACCGCCATGCCGGCGACGGTGTGGGTGTGCATCGCCGCCATCACGTCCGGCCGGGCGAGGTACAGCGCGCTGTGGATCACGAAGGCGGCGGGTTGCAGATCGTAGTCGGGCAGCCCGTTGCCGAATTGCGGCTGCAACAGCACGCGGCCATCGAGCGAGACTTTCAGCAGCGAGG
The DNA here is from genome assembly GCA_035497095.1 of Acetobacteraceae bacterium. Classification (GTDB taxonomy): domain Bacteria; phylum Pseudomonadota; class Alphaproteobacteria; order Acetobacterales; family Acetobacteraceae; genus 70-18. The sequence continues at coordinate 1,681 of DATJEA010000451.1, forward strand.
AGGCGGTGACTTCGTGGAACAGCAGGCCGTGCGCGATCACCAGGAACTGGTCCGGCGCATCCGGCACCCGCGCCGAGATGTGGGTGGCGATCATGTCCGACATGCCGTAGTGGTCACACAGCCGGTAGCAGGCGGCGAGGTCGATCCGGGCCTGAAATTCCGCGTCACTCACCTGGCCGCGCAGGCTGCCGATGTGCAGCGCCGTGCTGGCGGCGGGATAGGATGTGTCCATCGCTCGGCGTCCCCGGTTGTTGCTTGGCGCCACGCTAGCGCATGATCGGAGCGAACAGAAGGAACGCCGCCATGTCCGATGCTGGTTTTCTCGTGCCGCCGCTGTCGTGCGACTGCCACATGCATATCTTCGGCGACCCGGCGGATTATCCGGCCTCCGCCCGGCGCGCCTATGACCCGATCGAGATGCCGCTGTCGCGCTATAACGCCGAGGCGGCGCGGATGGGGTTCGGGCGAGTGGTGTTCGTGCAGCCCAGCGCCTATGGCACCGATAATGCCTGCATGCTGGACAGCCTGCGCGCCCGGCCGGGCAGCAGCCGCGGCGTCGCGGTGATCGACGACAACACCACGGCGGCGATGCTGGACGAGATGGACGAGCTCGGGGTGCGCGGGGTGCGGCTGAACCTGGTCAGCAGCGGCGAGCCGGATGGCACGGCGGCGATTGGCGCGTTGCAGGCGGCGGCGGCGCGGGTGGCGCGGCTGGGCTGGCACGTGCAGATTTTCGCCAAGCCGGACCTGTTGGGGCTGCTGGCGCCGGTGATCGCCACGCTGGCGGTGCCGGTGGTGGTGGACCATATGGGCGGCGGCACGGTCTCGCCGGCCGGGAGCGACCCGGCGTTCTCCGCATTGCTCGATCTGCTGGCGGCGGGCAAATGCTGGGTGAAGATTTCCGGCGCCAACCGGGTCTCGGCGGCCGGCGGCGATTTTGCCGACGCGCTGCCGGTGATGCGGGCGCTGGTCGCGGCCAATCCGGAGCGCGTGGTGTGGGGCACCGACTGGCCGCATATCGGGCCGCATACGCCGGGCGACCCGAAGCCGGTGGTGTATATGCCGATCGATAATCTGGCCCTGCTGCGGCTGCTCGGGCAAGCGGTGCCGGATGCCGCCGCCCGCCGCCGCATTCTGGTGGACAATCCGGCGGCGCTGTACGGCTTTGCGACGACATGAGCGGGTTCTTCCCTGGCTTCACCCTGACGCAATTGCCTGTCGAGGGTGGCCAGATACGCTTGCGCCTTGGCGGCGCCGGGCCGCCGTTGCTGCTGCTGCATGGCAATCCGCAGACCCATGCGATGTGGCACAAGGTGGCGCCGGTGCTGGCGGAGCGGTTCAGCGTGGTCTGCCCGGACCTGCGCGGCTATGGCGGCAGCCTGAAGCCGCCGGCCAGCGCCGATCACGCCGCCTATGCCAAGCGGCGCATGGCGCAGGACATGGTCGAGGTGATGGCGCAGCTTGGCCACACCCGGTTTCGCGTGGCCGCGCATGACCGCGGAGCGCGGGTTGCGCACCGGCTGGCGCTCGATCATCCCGAACGGCTGGAGCGGCTGGCGCTGCTCGATATCGTGCCGACCATCGAGCATTTCGAGCGGGCCGATATGGCGTTCGGGCTCGGCTATTATCATTGGTTCTGGTTTGCCCAGCCGCATCCGTTCCCGGAAACGCTCATTCATGCCGCACCAGATTTCTGGTTCCACGCGCATACCAACCGCGAGCCGAAAGGGCCCGGCTTCTTCGCGCCCGAGGCGCTGGAGGATTATCTGCACGCCGCCCGGCAGTTCGAGACCACCACCGGGATGTGCGAGGACTACCGGGCGGCGGCCAGCATCGACCTGGAGCATGACCGGGCCAGCCGGGCCGCCGGCATTCGCATCCGGTGCCCGTTGCTGGTGCTGTGGGGGGCGAAGGGCAAGATCAGCCGCTGGTACCAGCCACTGGAACTCTGGCGGCGCTACTGCGACAACACGGTGGAGGGCGGCGAGGTGGCGTCCGGGCATTACCTCGCCGAGGAGGCGCCGGCGGCGGTGCTGGGTGAATTCGGGCGGTTTTTCCAGTAGGGAGGGTGAAGAGTTCGTACACCCCAATGGATGAAAAGTTTTTTTGCTTCTTTTTGTTCACAAAAAGAAGATCTTGCTTCCCTTACCTGAAGGACTCCCATGCTGTTCTCCCCACTGCGCCTAGGCGCCGCCACCCTGGCCCATCGCGTCGTCATGGCGCCGCTCACCCGGATGCGGGCCGGCCCCAGCGGCGTGCCGGGGCCGATGAATGCGTTGTATTATGGCCAGCGCGCCAGCCGGGGCGGGTTGTTGATCGCCGAGGCGACGCCGATCAATCCGCAGGGGCACGGGCATCCGGATGTGCCGGGGATTCACACCCGCGAGCAGGTGGATGGCTGGCGGCTGGTGACCGAGGCGGTGCATGCCAAGGGCGGGCTGATCTATCTGCAGCTTTGGCATACCGGGCGTACGTCGCATTCGTCGCACCAGCCGGATGGCGGGGCGCCGTTCGGGCCGTCGGCGATTGCCGGCAATGCCACCGGCATGACGCGGGACTGGAAGTCGGTGCCGTATGAGACGCCGCGGGCGATGACGGCGATGGAGATCGCCGGCACGGTCGCGGCCTATGCGCAGGGGGCGCGCAATGCGATCGCCGCCGGGTTCGATGGGGTGGAGATTCATGGCGCCAACGGCTATCTGCTGGAGCAGTTCTTGCAGTCCCGCAGCAATCAGCGGACCGACGGCTATGGCGGCAGCATCGCCAACCGGGCGCGGCTGATGCTGGAAGCGACGCGGGCGGCGGTGGAGGCGGTGGGGGCGGAGCGGGTCGGCATAAGGCTGTCGCCGTTCGGCATCGCCAATGACAGCGGGGAGGCCGAGCCGGCGCCGCTGTATGGCCATGTGATCAGCGAGTTGGCGATGCTGGGGCTGGCCTATCTGCATCTGATCGAGCCGCGCGCCAGCGGCACCGGGCGCAGCGATGTGCCGCGCGAGGGCCAGCCGAGCGCGGCGGCGCTGTTCCGCCCGTTATGGCCGGGGGTGCTGATCGATGCCGGCGGGTTCGACGGGCCGGGGGCGGCGGCCGCGGTGCAGAGCGGGGTGGCCGACGCGGTGGCGTTCGGGCGGTGGTTCATCTCCAATCCGGACCTGCCGCGGCGGCTGCGCGGCAATGCGGCGCTGGCGCCGTATCACCGGCCGACCTTCTATGGCGGCGGAGAGCGGGGCTACACCGATTACGCCGCGTTGGAGACGGTCTGAGGCGGCAGGATGAAGGCGAGATCGGTGTCGCCGGTCTGCTCGCCGGCGGCGGTCAGCATGGCGTGGATCTGGCCGCGATGATGGGTCTGGTGGTTGAACATATGCACGGCGACCACGCCTTTGGCGCGGCGCTGCTGGCGGCCGGTGCCACCGCTGAACCATTCCAGGTCGCCCTCCAGCCAGGCCGGGTCGAGCGTGGCGGCCCAGGCGGTGATATCGACATCGAGCGCGACGCAGGCCTGCCGCATCGGCTCGAAGGCGTCGAACAGCTTGGTGCTGCCGGGGATGCCGCCTTCCGGGCGCGGCCAGCCGGCGAAGCGGGACATCCAGATGCGGTCGGCCCAGATCAGGTGGCTGAGGGTGGCGTGGATGGAGCCGAAGAAGGCGCCGCGGTCCTGGCGTCTGGCGTCGTCGGAGAGGCGGGCGGCGGCGGCGTAGAGGCGGCGGTTCATCTCGGCGTTGTAGGCGGCCATCAGTTGCACGTAGGCGGGCGTGATCATCAGGGTTGCTCCCGCGCGGGTGGGGGCAGCGATAATGGCGCTGCCAGCGGGGGGCTGGCAACGCCATTATTCAGCCGCTCAGGGGCTCGGGCGCTTACTTCTCGTCGGGGAACTTGAACTCCGGCAGCGCCTTCAGCGACGCCTTGGTGGCGCCGGTCATCATCACGTCCTTGTTGTTGGTGACCTTGAGGTCACTGAACGGGACGGCAACGTATTTGGTGCCGATGCCGAGGAAGCCGCCGACCGAGAGCACCGCGGTGGGAACCTTCTCGTTCTCGGTGATGATCAGATCCTCGACGGTGCCGATGCTGTCCTTGTGGTCGTTCATCACGCTGGCGCCGATGATCTTGGAGGCGCGGATGCCGCCCATCATCGCCATGTCATCGGCCGGCGCCGTCGTGGTGGTGGTGGTGGTGCTGGTGCCCGGCGCCATCGGCGCGGCATGCGGCGCCGCGGGGGTTGCCGGCGTCATCGGCGTGGTATGCGGCGCGGCGGGGGTTGCCGGGTTGGCGGTCTGCGCCACGGCCAGGGCGGGCATCGCCAGGGTGGCGGCGACGGCGAGCACGCCGGCGAGCTTGGTACTGGAATAGGGCATTCTTGAGTCTCCTAAGTCTACGGTAGGTGTTGCGGCGGCAGGGCCGGCGCTACTTCTTGGCGGCGTCGCGCAGCGCGTCCTTCGCACCGCCGATCGCGTTCTGTAGCTTGCCCTTGTTCTTCTCGAGCTTGCCTTCGGCCTCCAGCTTGGCGTCGCCGGTCAATTTCCCGGCCACTTCCTTCACCTTGCCGGCGCCTTGCTTCAGCGCACCTTTAACGCGATCTTTATCCATTATCTGAGCTCCTTGTGTGTGATCGGTATCGTCGCCGATCTTTGCCAAGTCCTCAGCGATTAAGCCGAAAACTCTTCGATGCATGGACCATGGCGGGGGATCCAAAGCATCGTCGGTCAACGCGAGAGTAACTCGCTAGCCGTCAAGTTGGTTCCCTCAGATCGCAGTTCAACATGCACAAAATTTTGATCGAAATTCCACGCACGCGCCGTAATGTGGTCATAAACAGCCCCGGCCAGACGGAACTATCTACTGACTTCGATATACGGATTCACTGAATTACTATGGTATTCATTGCTGTGCCGTCGCCGATCTGCTCTGCGAGACAACCCCGGCAGGATCGGCTATCCTGGCGCCATCGCCACAGCGCCGGCGCGGCCGGCACGCGGGAGAGATGTTTGTGAGCTTTGCCGATCCCGGCGGCAACGACTGCGATATCCACCCTGCCGTTCCTAGTCTGGCCGCCCTGCTGCCGTATCTGGACGAGCACTGGCGCGAGCAGGTGATCGTGCGCGGCATGGATGAGTTGGCCTCGATCTCGTATCCGGCCAACTCGCCGCTCACCGCCCGGCCGGACTGGAAGCAGGCGAAAGGGCCAGCCGGCGCGGAGCTGGCGCAGGTGCAGCGCCACGCGCTCGATGCGTTCGGCAGCCGGATGGCGATCTGCAACTGCCTGTACGGGGTGCAGATGCTGTTCAGCGAGGACATGGCGGCGGCCTTCGCGCGGGCGATCAACGACTGGATGGTCCGCGAATGGCTGGACCGCGAGCCGCGGCTGCGGGCCTCGATCGTGATCGCGCCGCAGAGCGTCGAGAAAGCCGTCGACGAGATCGAGCGCTGCGCCGCCGATCCGCGCTTCGTGCAGGTGCTGCTGCTGGTGATGGGCGAGCAGCCGCTGGGCAAGCGGCATTTCTGGCCGATCTACGCCGCCGCCGAGCGGCACGGGCTGGCGATCGGCATCCATGCCGGCAGCGCCTATCACAACCCGCCCACCCCGGTCGGCTGGCCGAGCTACTATACCGAGGACTACGTGGCGCAGGCGCAGGCGTTCCAGTCGCAGTTGACCAGCCTGGTGTGCGAGGGGGTGTTCAACCGCTACCCGGCGCTGAAGGTGGTGCTGCTGGAATCCGGCTTCACCTGGCTGCCGGCGCATCTCTGGCGGCTGACCAAGTACTGGCGCGGGCTGCGGATGGAAATCCCGTGGGTGGACCGCGCGCCCAGCGACATCGTGCGCAGCAATGTCCGGCTGTCGCTGCAGCCGGTCGACGGGCCGCCGGACCGCGACAGCCTGCTGCGGCTGATCGACCATCTGCAATCCGACGACCTGCTGCTGTTCTCGACCGACTATCCGCACTGGCAGTTCGACGGCACCGATGCGATTCCGGATGGCTTGCCGGACGCTCTGGTGCGCAAGATCATGGTCGACAACCCGCTCGCCACCTATCCCCGCCTCGCTCAGGTCAAGGAAACGGCACGATGAACGTCCAGACCCGCCCCGCAGCTCCGCCGCCCGCCGCCAGCAAGCCGGCGATCGCCGACGGCGACATTCACCCGGCGCGCAAGACCACCGCCGAATTCTTCCCCTGGCTGGCCAGGCGCTGGCAGGACGAGCTTGCCACCATCGGCCAGCGTTTTCGCCAGCCGTATCAGCAGGGGCCGGCCTATCCGAAGAGCCAGCCGAACGCCTCGCGCCGCGACGCGGTGCCGCCGGGGGGCACCAAGCAGGGCAGCGATCTGGCCTTCATGCAGGCGCAGCATCTCGACCCGAATGGCGTGGCACTCGGCATCCTGAACCCGCTCGGCGCCGGCCAGGGGCTGCAGAACCCGGATTTCTGCGCGGCGATGTGCGCGGCGGCCAATGAGTGGCAGATCGAATACTGGACCGGCAAGGACGCGCGGCTGAAAGGCTCGATCCTGGTCTCCTACGAGGACGGGCCGGCTGCCGCGGCGGAAATCCGCAAATGGGCCGGCAATCCGAATTTCGTGCAGGTGCTGATGCTGAGCCGCACCGGCGAGCCGATGGGCAACCGGCGCTACTGGCCGATCTACGAGGCCGCCGCCGAGGCCGGGCTGCCGGTCGGCGTGCACGCCTTCGGCTATGGCGGCCAGCCGATCACCTCGACCGGCTACCCCAGCTATTATATCGAGGAGATGACCGGCCATGCGCAATGCTGCCAGGCCGGGCTCGTCTCGCTGGTGATCGAGGGGGTGTTCGCCCGCTTCCCCACCCTCAGGCTGGTGATGATCGAGGCCGGTTTCGCCTGGGCGCCGTCGCTGGCCTGGCGTCTCGACAAGACCTGGCGCCGGCTGAAGCTGGAAACCCCGCACCTGACCCGCGCGCCCAGCGAATATATCCGCGACCATGTCTGGTGGACCACGCAGCCGATGGAGGAGCCGGAGCCGCGCGAGCATCTGCTCGACACCATCGGCTGGATCGGCTGGGACCGGCTGATCTTCGCCACCGATTATCCGCATTGGGATTTCGACGACCCGGCCACCGCCTTGCCGCTGCGCCTCAGCAAGGAGCAGCGCGAGGCGTTCTTCATCGGCAATGCCAGAGAGGTCTACGGCGTCTCATGAGGTCCTTGCCTGAAGCGCGGCCCCGATGAGCCGACACGTCGTCGCCGCCGCGCGGGACATTCCGCCCGGCGGCCGCAAGCTGGTGACGGTACGCGGCCGGCCGATCGCGGTGTTCAACCTCGGCGGCGCGTATTTCGGCCTGCTGAACCGCTGCCCGCACCAGGGCGGCAGCCTGTGCGAGGGGGTCACCACCGGGCTGCTGCAATCGCCCTCGCCCGGCGAATACGTCTATTCCCGCAAGGGCGAGATCATCCGCTGCCCCTGGCATGGCTGGGAGTTCGACATCCGCACCGGCCAGTCGTACTGCGACCCCGAGCGCATCCGCACCCGCAGCTATCACGTCGAACTGGCGCCCGGCCAGATGGTGGTGGAAGGGCCGTATGTGGCCGAAACCATCCCGGTCAGCGTCGAGGAAGACTATATCGTGGTGGAAATGTAGCCGGCCGCCGATCCGCGCATCATGCTTCCCGTGCTGCCGGCGCCGGCGCGTCACCGACACGCCCGCCCGTCGCCATGATCGCGGGATCGTAGAGGTGGCACTCGACCATGGTTTCGTTGACGATCTGCGGCGTCGGGGCGACGACCGAGCAGACCGGCATCGCGCGCGGACAGCGGGGATGGAAGGTGCAGCCGGTCGGTGGATCGAGCGGATTGGGGAAGCCGGCGGCGAGATGGGTATCCGGCACGCCGAGATCCGGCTCCGGCGTCAGGATCGAGGCCAGCAGCGCCTGGGCATAGGGATGGTGCGGCTCCGCGTAGAGCTTCGCCGTCGGCGCATCCTCGACGATGCGGCCGAGATACATCACCGCGACCCGGGTCGCCATATGCTGCACCACCGCCAGGTTGTGGCTGATCAGCAGCAGGGTCAGGCCGAGCTCGCGCTGCAAATCCTGCAGCAGATTGAGAATCTGCGATTGCACCGAAACGTCGAGCGCCGAGGTCGGCTCATCGCAGATCACCACTTCGGGCCGGATGATCAGCGCCCGCGCGATCGCCACCCGCTGGCGCTGGCCGCCGGAAAGCTGGCCCGGATACAGGCTGCCGAGCCGTGGCGGCAGGCCGACCCGCTGCATCATCTCGACCACCTTGGCATCCCGTTCGGCGGCGGTGCCGATGCCATGCACGGTCAGCGGGCGGCCGATGATCCAGCTTATGGTCTTGCGCGGATTGAGCGACGAGTACGGGTCCTGGAAGATCGGCTGCATCAGCCGCGCCCGCGCCCGGCGGCCAAGCGCATCGATCGCGCCACCCTGGAACAGGATCTCGCCGCCGGTGGTCGGCAGCAGGCCCAGCATCATGCGCGCCAGGGTGGACTTGCCGCAGCCGGATTCGCCGACCAGGCCGAGGATTTCGCCCTTGTGCACGGTCAGCGACACGCCGTTCACCGCGTGCAGCACGCGCTTGGCGCGGAAGGCGCTGCCGCCGACCAGGAACTGGCGTTCGACGTTCCTTAATTCGAGAACCGGATCGGTCATTCCGCCACCGCCTCCAGCGCATTCGCCGTGCATTGCTCGAAGCTCAGCAGGCAGCGGCTGGCGCGGCCGGGCGAGGCTTCGGCAAGCTGCACCTCGGTGGTGGCGCAGGCGGCGAAGGCATAGCGGCAGCGGTTGCGGAAGGCGCAGCCCTTGATCTCGCCGACCAGGCTCGGCACCACGCCGGGGATCGAGCCGAGATGCTCGCCGGGCTTGGTGCGGCCGGGCACCGGGATGCAGCGCAGCAGGCCCTGGGTGTAGGGATGCAGCGGGGTGTCGAAGATTTCCTTCACGGTGCCGGTCTCGACCACCTGGCCGGCATACATCACCGCGACACGGTCGGCGATGCGCGCCACGACGCCGAGATCATGGGTGATCAGCATCACCCCCATGCCGAACTCTTTTTGCAACGAACGCAGCAGGTTGAGGATTTCCGCCTGCACCGTGACATCGAGTGCGGTGGTCGGCTCGTCGGCGATGATCAGCTTCGGGCCGCACATCAGCGCCATCGCGATCATCACCCGCTGCCTGAGGCCGCCGGAGAGCTGGTGCGGATACTGCCGCAGGCGCTGGGCCGCCGCGGTGATGCCGACCTGTTCCAGCAGGTGCACCGCGCGGTCGCGCGCCGCGGCGGTGCTGACGCGGCGATGCTGCAGCAGCGCCTCCTCAAGCTGATTGCCGATCGTGTAGGCGGGGTTGAGCGAGGTCATCGGCTCCTGAAAGATCATCGCCATGTCGCTGCCGCGGATATCGGCCATCGCACGCGGGCGAAGTGCCGCCAGATCGCGGCCATCGAGCCGCAGCCGCACCGCCGAGCGCCGTGCCCGCTGCGGCAGCAGGCCCATGATCGCCAGCGAGGTGAGCGACTTGCCGCAGCCGGACTCGCCGACGATGCACAGCGTCTCGCCGGCCGCGACCTCGAAACTCACCCCGCGCACCGCATGCAACATGCCGGTGAGCAGCGGGATGCGGACATCGAGGCCGGAGACCTCCAGCAGCGCGCTCAACTGCGATTCTCCGGCGCCGTCAGGTCACGCAGCCCGTCGCCGAGCAGGTTGATCGCCAGCACCAGCATGAACAGCGCCACGCCGGGAATGGTGATCACCCAGGGGCTGAAGAACATATAGAGCTTGCCGTCGGCGATCATCGCCCCCCAGGCCGGCAAGGGCGGCGGGATGCCGAGGCCGAGGAATGACAGCGCCGCGGCGAGCAGGATGCCGTTGGCCATCTCGATGGTGGCGATGATGATGACGGCGTTCAGCACGTTGGGCAGGATCTCGGTGGAGATCATCTGCCAGGTGGAACTGCCGATCGCCTGCGCCGCCGACACATAGTCGAGTGCCCTGATCTGCATGGTGGCGCTGCGGGTGACCACGGCGAAGCGGTCCCACAGCAGCAGGCCGAGCACCAGGATGACGTTGGTGAGCGAACTGCCGGCCAGCGCCGCGACGGTCAGCGCCACCAGGATCACCGGCAGCGCCAGGCGGGTGGTGATGATGAAGTTGATCACCAGATCGACCCGGCCGCCGAAATAGCCGGCCAGCA
>DATJEA010000452.1:0-7932 GCA_035497095.1 Acetobacteraceae bacterium
GTGCCGGTCCGCCCAGCGCCGCCGCCCGGCCCGCCGCAAATCGCCGCTGACGCCACCGGCACCGCCACCCAGCTCACCATCTCTCCGAAATCTGGGCCGCACGAGACCGGGCTGCGCCTGACTTTCGGCCCCGGCGCCGACAAGCTGAACCAGGCCAGCGCCGCGGCGCTCCGCGATTTCGCCAGCGCGGCGCCGGCCGGCGCCACCTTCACGGTGAACGCCTTCGCCGCCGGCACGCCGGACGACCCATCGACGCCGCGCCGGCTGTCGCTGTCCCGCGCGCTGGCGGTGCGCGGCATCCTGCTTGGCGCCGGCGTCGCCTCGGCGCGCATCCTGGTCCGCTCGCTCGGCGCCAGCATGCCGGCACTCGCCGCCGGCCCGCCGGACCGGGTAGACGTCACCATCCCCGCGCCGGCGAAATGAGCGCGATCTGAAATAATCGCCGAGCCCCTCGCGGCGACGCGGCGGGCAGTGGTATCAGGGGGCAGACCGGCAGGATCCACGGCATGCAGAGAATGCAACGATGACACGCCCGACCACCTACCTGCTCCGCATGGCCGGCTTCCTGCTGGCCGTCTGCGTGCTGGTGGCGCTGCTGATCGGCCGGCTGCTGGTGGCGTTCGACGCCAACCCGATGCTGAACAGCCTGATCGTACTGGTGCTGTTCATCGGCATCGGCTGGAACGTACGCCAGGTGCTGCGGCTGACCCCCGAGGTGCATTGGGTCGAAACCTTCCAGCGCAGCCGGCCGAGCCTCGCCGCCCTGCCGACGCCGAGACTGCTGGCGCCGATGGCCAGCATGCTGGCCAGCCGCAGCGCCAAGAAGAGCGACGGCGGCACCGAACGCTTCACCCTCTCGGCGCCGGCCACCCGTTCGATGCTGGACACCATCGCCTCGCGGCTGGACGAAAGCCGCGAATTGTCGCGCTACATGACCGGGCTGCTGATCTTCCTCGGCCTGCTCGGCACCTTCTGGGGCCTGCTGCTGACGGTGAGTTCGGTGAGCGATGTGATCTCCGGCATGTCGGTCGGCTCCGGCGACATCAACGCGCTGTTCGAGCAGCTCAAGGCCGGGCTGGCCAAGCCGCTGCTCGGCATGGGCACGGCGTTCTCCTCCTCGATGCTCGGCCTCGCCGGCGCGCTGGTGCTGGGCTTCCTCGACCTCACCGCCGGGCAGGCGCAGAACCGCTTCTACAACGAGTTGGAGGAATGGCTGGCCGGACTGACCCGGCTGTCCTCCGGCGTGCTGGGCGGCGATGCCGAGGGCGGCTCGGTACCGGTCTATGTGCAGGCGCTGCTGGAACAGACTGCCGAGAACATGGAAAACCTGCAACGCACGCTGGCCCGCGGCGAGGACGACCGGCGCGAAGGCACCCAGGCGATATTGAGCCTCACCGAGCGACTGGGCGCGCTGTCCGACACCATGCGCGCCAGCCAGCAACTGATGCTGCGGATCGCCGAAAGCCAGCAGGCACTCGGCCCCGCGCTTGCCCGTCTCGGCGAACGCCGGGACACCGGCAACGAAGATGCGGCCCGGGCGCATCTGCGCAACATAGAGCTTTACCTGCAACGCCTGCTGACCGAGAGCGAGCAGGGCCGCACCCAGAGCACCGCCGAATTGCGCAACGAGATCAAGGTCCTCACCCGCACCATCGCGGCGCTCGCGGAAGGCGACCCCCGCCAGTGAGCGGCGGGTAATCCGGCATGGCGATCCGCAGGCGCCGCAGCAGCGAGGAGGGCATGGGCGGCGCCGCCTGGCCCGGCTACGTGGACGCGCTGTCCACGCTGCTGATGGTGATCATCTTCGTGCTGCTGGTATTCGTGCTGGCGCAGGCCTTCCTGTCGGTGGCGCTCACCGGCCGCGACCGCGCGCTCGACCGGGTCAACCGGCAGATGGCGCAGTTGACCGACATGCTGTCGCTGGAACGCGGCCGCACCGCCGAATTGCGGCTGTCGATGGCGCAGATCAACCGAGACCTGCAGGCCGCCACCGCGGCGCGCGACACGCTGGCGCAGCAACTGACCGCGCTGCGCGCCGAGCAGGCCAAGACTCTGGCCGACCGCGACTCGCTGCGCACCGAGCGCGACACGCTGGCCGCCAAGCTGGCCGACAGCACGCTGCAACTGCAATCGCTGCAAAGCCGCGCCGACCAGTTGCAGAAACAGGCCGCCGACGCCGCCAGCCAGAACGACAGCGCGGCCGCCGACGCCGCCACCACCGCAGCCCAGCTGGCCGACACGCAGCGCCAGTTGGCCGAGGCGCAGAAGCGCGCCGACGCCAACGCCAAACTGGCGCAAACCGCCGCGGAGCAACTGGCGGCGCGCAGCAAATCGCTGGAGGAGACCGGCAAGACGCTGACCGCGACCCAGGCCCAGCTTGAGGAACAAGGCAAAAAACTGGCGATGCTGCAACTGGCCCAGGCGCAGGCGCAGAAAGACCTCGACGCTGCGCAGCAGCAGATCGCCGAGATGAAGCGCCAGGCCGCCGAGATGGACAAGACCGTCACCGTCGACCGCGCCACCATAGAGGCCAAGCTTTCCGAGATGGCCAAGATGGCCGAGCAGATGCGGGCGCTGACCGCGCTGCGCGACGAGTTGGAGCGCCAGGCGCAGGACGCCGCCGCCCGCGCCGTCACCGAGCAGCAGCGCCGCGAGGCGGTGGCCGCCCAGTTGGCCGACGAGAAGAAGCTCGGCGACTCGGCGCGCGCCCAGATCGCCCTGCTCAACCAGCAGGTCGAGCAGTTGAAGCTGCAACTGGCGCAGATCGGCAAGGCGCTGGATATCTCCGAGGCCTCGGGCAAGGACAAGGACGCGCAGATCGCCAATCTCGGCTCCCGCCTGAACGCAGCACTGGCGCAGAAGGTGGAGGAGTTGCAGAAATACCGCAGCGAATTCTTCGGCAAGCTGCGCCAGGTGCTGGCCGGCCGGCCCGGCATCCAGGTGGTCGGCGACCGCTTCGTGTTCCAGAGCGAGGTGCTGTTCCCCTCCGGCAGCGCCGATCTGTCGGCCAGTGGCGCCGAGCAGATCTTCCGCCTCGCCGACACCATCAACGCGCTGGCCAAGGAAATCCCGCCCGAGGTGCACTGGCTGCTGCGGGTGGACGGCCATGCCGACAAGAACCCGGTGCAGGGCGGCAAATTTACCTCCAACTGGGAGCTGTCGGCGCAGCGGGCGATCAACGTGGTGAAGCTGCTGATCGTCGCCGGCGTGCCGCCCGACCGCCTCGCCGCCACCGCCTTCGGCGACACCGAGCCGCTCGACCCGGCCGACACCCCGGAAGCCTACGCCAAGAACCGCCGCATCGAATTGCGGCTGACCAGTCGGTGAGCAGGCGCATCCGCCGCCGTGTTCTCGCCGCGGTCTGGCTCGGTGCTGCGGCTCTCACCGGGCTGATCTGGGTCTTCGCCGAGGCCACCATCGGCCATCTCGGCCAACAGGCGCAGGACAGCGCGCTGACGGCGGCCGCGCTGCGCGCCAGCACCGCCGCCGCCGATCTCGAACGGACGCTGGAAAGCACCGCCGGGCTCGCCATTCTCGCCCAGGCCCGCACCACCCTGCTGGAGCGCGGTGATGCCGCCGGCGCGGTGGCGATCCGGCTTCAGTTGGAGGCATTGGCGCGCCGGCCCGCGCTGGGCATTGCCGACATGGCGGTGACCGACCCCAGGGGCGTGGTCACCTGGTCCAGCAATGGCGGCGCCGGAGCGGCCTCGCTGGCCGGCACCGGCTATTTCCAGCGGCTGCGCGATGGCGCCGCGAGCCCGGCCATCGGCATGCCGCGCGACGCCCGGCCGGGGCTCCCGGTGGCCCGCGCGCTGCTCGACAGCGACGGCAGGTTCGCCGGCATCTCGGTCACCGGCCTCGATATCGCGGCCTTGTCGCGCCAGATCGCCCAGCCAGACACCAGGCGCGACGGCCTGGCGATGCTGCTGCGGCCGGCCGGCGCCGACGCCGCGGCCGCGGTGCTGGCCTATGGCGGCCGTCCCGGCGAACCGCACGCGACCCCTGCCCCCGACGTGCTGCACCGCCTGCTGACGCTGGCCGCCACGGCGCCGGATGGCAGCGCTGTGCTGGCCGATGCCGCCTCCGGGCATCGCTTGCTGGCCGGCTGGAGCCGGGTCGACCCGACCGGACTGCTGGTGGCAATCGTCGCCAACGCCGATATCGCCCTGGCCGACGAACGGCGCCAGGCAACCAGCATCCGCGCGGTCGCCGTGGCACTGACGCTGCTGGTCATCATGGGCGCCATCGGCCTGCTGCTGCTGCGCGCCCGCCGCCACACCGCCGAGGCGCTGCGCGAAGCCCGGCTCGCGCAGACCGCCACCGAGACGGCCCGCGCCGAGCTGGAGCAGTTGGTCGCCAGCCTGCCGGCGATGGTCTATCACGGCGACCTCGCCGCCGACGGCACGCTCACCAGCCGCTACATCACCAGCAACGCCGCGCGGGTGATCGGCTGGCCGCATGACCGGCTGCCGCCGCGCGACACCTTCCTCGCCCATGTCGATCCGGGGCTCGGTCACGAGGTCGCGGCGTTCTTCGCCGGCCTGCTGAAGGGCGGCCCGGATACGCTGGAATACCGCATGGCGCGGCCGGACGGCAGCTGGGTTTGGCTGCGCCACCACGCCCGTGTGGTGGCCCGCCACCAGGATGGCGGCGAGGTGATCGGCAGCCTGGCCGACATCACCGAGGAGCGCGCGCTACGGGCCCAGGCGGCGATCTCCTCGCAACTGGCGACCCTCGGCGAGATGGCCGGCAGCATCGCCCACGAACTGAACCGCCCGCTCGCGGTGATGGTGATGGCGGCGCATAATGCGCTGGCGGCACTGGACGACGGCGCCCCCGAGCTCGATCAATTGCGCCTGCGGCTCGACCGCATCGCTGAACAGGGGCTGCGCGCCAGCCACATCATCCACCACCTGCAGGCGCTCAGCCGGCCGGAGAACGAGCCGCAGGAGGAGGTCTCGCTGCCCGGTGCGATCGAGGGCGCGCTGACCTTGGCCGGCGGCGCACTGCGCCAGGCGCATGTGGCTCTGGACAACCAGGTGCCCGCCGACCTGCCGCCGGTGCTGGGCCAGGCGATCGGCATCGAGCAGGTATTGGTGAACCTGTTCAGCAACGCCCGCGACGCGCTCTCCGCCCGCCCGCCAGACGCCCGCCGGCTGCGGCTCAGCGCCGGCCATGACGACAGCCACGTCACGCTGGACGTCGCCGATAGCGGGCCGGGCATCCCGGAGGCGGTGCTGTCGCGGATTTTCGAGCCGTTCTTCACCACCAAGGGCGCCGGCGCCGGTACCGGTCTGGGGCTGTCGATCTGCCACGCCGCGATGCGCGAGATGGGCGGCACCATCACCGCGCGCAACACGCCGCAGGGCGCCGTCTTCCATCTGGTGTTCCGCAGGGTGCCGCCGCCCTGCGGCGCCGCCCCGGACGCGCCGGACCAGCCGCCCGCCGGCTACAGGTAGGGCAGCAGCAGCCGCGCCGCGGCATCGCGCAGCCGCAGCGGCAGGCTGCGCGCCTCGATCTGGCGCAGCGTCAGCCGCCGGGCGCTGACGCCGCCCATATGGGCATTCAGCGCTGCCGCCAGCGCATCGTCATAGGTCTCCAGGTTCAGTTCGAAGTTCAGCCGCAGGCTGCGCATGTCCCAGTTGGCGCTGCCGACCAGCGACCAGGCGTCATCCACCACCATCAGCTTGGAGTGATCGAACGGCGGCGCGCCCAGCCACACTCGGCAGCCCGCCTCCAGCAGCGATTGCACGCTGGCCCTGGCGGCCCAGTCCAGCAGGCGGTGATCGCTGCGCTCCGGCAGCAGGATATCCACCCGCACGCCGCGCAATGCCGCCAGCGACAGCGCCGATTCCATCGCCTCATCGGGCACGAAATACGGCGTCGCCAGCCACACATGCTGCCGCGCGACGCCGAGCGCCGACAGCATCACCGTGCGGATCCGCTCCAGTTCGGCATCGGGGCCGGAGGTGACCACCCGCGCGGTGGCATCGCCGGCCGCCTCCAGCGGCGGGAACCATTCCAGCCCGGCCAGCAACTCGCCGGTGACGAACGCCCAGTCCTCGGCGAAATCCGCCATCATCTGCGCCACCACCGGCCCGCGCACCATGAAATGAGTATCGCGCACCGCATCCCGCGCAGTGGCCGGGCGCAGGTTCTCGGCGCCGATATTGAGCCCGCCGGTAAAGCCCAGCCGGCCATCCACCACCAGCAGCTTCTTGTGCGAGCGCAGGTTGAGCAGCGGCATCCGCCACGGCAGCCAGGTGTGCAGGAAGCGCGCCACCGGCACCCTATGATGGCGCAGCCAGCGATACGCCGGCGCCAGCAGCCAGCCGCCGCCCATGCCGTCCACCAGCACGCGGACCGCGACGCCGCGCTGCTGCGCCGCATCCAGCGCATGCATGAACGCCCGCCCCACCGTGTCGCCACGAAAGATGTACGATGACAGCGCGACACTCTGCTGCGCCGAGCCGATCGCCGCCAGCATGCGCGGATAGGCCATCGCGGCATGGGTGAGGGTTTCCACCGCGTTGCCCGGCAATGCCCGCCGCCCGGTCACCTTGCGCCCGGCATCGCTCAGCGGCTGCAGATGGCCCAGATCCAGCGCCACCGGCGCCGCCTCATTGGCCTCGCCGCGCCGCCGCCCCAGCCGCCGGGCCCGCCGCACCACCCGGTTCACGCCGAACATCGCGTACAGCCCGGAGCCGGCGAACGGCGACAGCCAGGCCACGCCGATCCAGGCGATCGTCGAGCCGACGTCGCGCTTGGTCAGCAGCGCATGCACCGTAACCGTCCCGGCGCAGGCGAGCTGCACCAGGGCGGCCAGGATCAGCCAGGCATCATGCTCGTACCAGGGCTCGGGGGGGATCACTCCGGCGCACGCTCCTGCTCGGCCGCGCCGCCCGGTGCCGCCGGGGCAGCGCGGCGTATCCGCCATAACCATTGCAATCTGGTGATCGGACGCAGCCGATACCACGGCTGTCAAGCACGACAGCCACGCTTGGGGCTTGACCGCACCGCGCTGCCGGCCTTGCTTATATCAGCCGGGCTGATGTCAGCCGCACCCGCAACCCACCACGCCGACAGGAAACGCCATGCCCAAGACCGACGCGCTGTTCGCCGAACTGCGCAAGATCGACACGCCGACCATCACCAACGTGGTCGCCACCTACCCGAAGAACCCGCTCTGCCTCGGGCTGTACAACCCGTGGACCGAGAACTGGTACACCGACACCTCGATCCGCTGCATCTACCCCGAGATGGGCGCGGTGATCGGCCACGCCGTCACCTGCGTCTACGGCCTGCCCGACCCGAACTTCCAGAACCGGCTGAGCTTCATGGACGTGGTGGACGCGCTGGACGCGATGAAGAAGCCGACCATCCTGGTGATCCAGCAGAAATGGCCGGAAGGCATCATGGCCAAGGCCGGGCTGGCCGGCGAGATGATGACCAGCTCGATGCAGGCGGTCGGCTGCATCGGCCTGATCTCCAACGGCCCGTCGCGCGATGTCGACGCGATCCGCAAGATGAACTTCCAGATGCTGCTCGGCGGCGTCACCGCCGGCCACGGCGAGATGGCGGTGCAGGCGGTCAACGTGCCGGTCAGCATCGGCGGCATGGACGTCGCACCCGGCGAGCTGATCCACATGGACGAGAACGGCGCGGTGAAATTCCCCGCCCAGCACGCCGAGGCGGTGCTCGCCAACGCCAAGAAGATGCTGGAGGGCGAGGCGGCGCAACTGCTCAAGCTGCGTAGCGCCAAGACCGCCGCCGAAGTGCGCGCCGCCTCCAGCGGCGGCGCCTACACGCCGAAGAAGCCCTGAGCCCCGCCGGCTGCCGCCCCGCTCGCGACCACATCGGGCGGCAGCCGGTTCCCCCCGCAGAGGAAGTGCCGCCGTGAGCGAAACCGCCGCCCTCAACACCATCCTGGCC
>DATJEA010000453.1:0-2133 GCA_035497095.1 Acetobacteraceae bacterium
GGGGTAGCGTGGCCTGGCTGCGCACTTCGAAGCCCCGCTGGGTCAGCCAGTGCTGCGCCAGGATCTGCACCCAGCCGGGCATGTCGCGCATCTTGTTGGCGGTGTTCGGGCAGAGCAGCACGTAGTCTTGCGGCGCCGGCGGCGGCAGCAGCGGGGCCAGCCAGGTGTTGCGGCGCCAGCGCGGCGGCACCGTTTGCGGGTCGACGCCGAGGCGGCGCAGGAAGTAGTCGATCATCGCCACGCCGCGGAACGCCGGGTCGAAGGCGAAATCGCGGATATCGAGCACCTCGGCGAAGCCTGACGCGCCGGCGAACGGGCGGTCGGGGGTGGCGTCGGCCCAGGGCAGTTCGCGGATTTCGGCCAGGCTGGCGGCCAGCGCGTAGAGGCCCTCGATCACCGGCGATGGCAGCACCAGGCGGAACAGCACCGCCTCGCGCGCCAAGAGGCCGAGCGCGCGGGCGGCGTGCAGCGCTTGCAGGCCGATGATGCTGTCGCCGAGGGTGCGGCCGAAGCCGTTCAGGATCGCCAGCCGCTGGTCCATCGCGGCTAGGCTTGGCGATCGCGGCCGGGTTGCGCGGCGCCGGCGTACAGAATCCGCTGAGTGCGGGCCAGCATCGCGGCGTGGAAGGCGACGCAGCGCGGGTCGCGGTCGGTGGCCGGGCGGGGTTCGGGGTGGAAATTGCCGAAGCGGTCGGTGCCGCGCACCAGGGTGGCGCTGTCCTGCTGGCCGAGGGTCTGGCGCAGACGGGTGGGGATGTAGCGAATCGCGAAGCCGACGCGCCGGTGTGCCGCGCGGTTCGGCTCCGAGCCGTGGATCAGCCGGACATGGTGCAGCGACATCTCGCCGGGGTGCAGCAGCAGATCGACCGCGCGGGACGCATCGACTTCGACTTCGATCTCCTGACCGCGGCTGAGCAGGTTGTCGGCGGCGAAGGTGTCGCGGTGCGGCAACTGGTCGGTGGTGTGGCTGGCCGGCAGCACGCGCATGCAGCCGCTCTCGGGCGTGCTGGGCGTGAGCGCGATCCAGGCGGTGCAGATGTCCGGCGCCGAGAGGCCCCAATAGGTGGAGTCCTGGTGCCAGCTGATGCGTTTGCCGTCATTGGGGTTCTTGGCGAAGAAACCGGCCGCCCAGCACAATATGTCGGGGCCGAGCACGCCTTGCACCGCGTCCAGGATGCGCGGGTCGCGCACCAGATCGGCGAGGAACGGGAACAGCAGATGCGGCTTCTGGTTGGTGGCGGGCGAGAGTTGGCCGCCCTCCTCCCACTCTACCGCCTCCAGTCTGGCGAGCAGGTGTGCCGCCTCCGCCGCCGGCATCACCGGCAGCCGCGGCAGGAAGCCGTCGCGCGTGTAGTCGGCCTGTTGGGCTGGGGTGAGCGGGGTCATGCGGCCAGTCTAGCCGTATTCGATGCGCGGATCGATATAGGCGTACAACACATCGACCAGCACGTTGATGCCGATATAGATCACCAGGATGAAGATGATGCAGCCCTGGATCAGCGGGTAGTCGCGGGCGTCGATCGCCTGGATCAGCAGGCGGCCGAGGCCGGGATAGGTGAACACCGCCTCCGTGACCACCGCGCCGCCGATGAAGCTCGCGGTCATCAGCCCGACGATGGTGACGAACGGCAGCAGCGCGTTGCGCAGCACGTGGCGGCCGATCACGTCGCGCTCGCGCAGGCCCTTGGAGCGGGCGGTGCGTACGTAGTCGGCACGCAACTCGCCGAGCAGTGCTGCGCGCAGGAAGCGGGCGAAGATGCCGGAGACATAGACGCCGAGGGTCAGCGCCGGCAGCAGCGTGTTGCGGAATGCGCCGGCCGGGTCTTGCAGCACCGGCACATAGGCGGACACCGAGGGCAGCCAGTGCAGCCGCACCGCGAACAGCAAAATCAGCAGGATGCCGAGCCAGAAGGTCGGGATGCCGAGCGCCAGCGCGCTCCAGCCGGACAGCATGCGGTCGAGCCAGCCGCGCGGCTTGAGCGCGCTGGCCAGCGCCACCGGCACGCCCAGCACCAGGCCGACCACCGAGGCGCTGAGGCCGAGTTGCACGGTGGCCGGGATGCGCTGCAGGATCAGGTTCAGCACCGGCTCGCGGTTCTGGATCGACAGGCCGAAATCGCCGGTCAGCGCGTG
>DATJEA010000454.1:0-2388 GCA_035497095.1 Acetobacteraceae bacterium
GCATCTGGCAGGCTCCTTCTGTGGGGCACGGCCTCGCGGTCGCGCGAACGCGGCCCCTCGGGTGCGATCCGAGGCGCCGTGGCAATCTGGTCCCGCCGGCAAGCGCGGCTGAGCGATGGCGTGGAAGCCGGGCGGTACTTAGAGAAAGCCCCCGTCGGCGTCAAGGCAAGGAGCGGGAGCGGGCGTGCCGCACGCCGGGCCCGCAGGCCGGATTCCGCGACAATGGTTCGTTCCTCGGCAAGCGCTCGGGATGAGTTGCCACCGGTATTTCCGACCCGCCGTGGATGAAACGTGTGGGACGATGAAGGTCGAGGGTGCGAGCGATGGAGCGAGCCGATCGGCGGACGCTCCACTGCTTTTCCCAATCTCTCCTCGCCCTGAGCGAAGTCGAAGGGTCCGGATGGCGGAATGAACGCCGGTGTTCATTCCTTGCACCAGGATGGTTCGGCAGGCTCACCATCGTCTTAGGAATTCTGGCTAATCTGCGACCTGCCGCAGGAGCGGTGCCGGATCCCGGATGGCCATCCGGGATCCGGCGGCTGGCCGTCGGATCGAGGCTCACCAGATCCCTTTCGGGGATGGTCCTCAGCGAGATCGCGGCCAGCCACTTCATCGGATCCGGATGGTTGCCTGAACCAAGGGTTCGCAGACGAGGCAGGATCGACGAAGATGATCAATCCTATCACGGTCACGGCGGGGATCGACACCGGCAAGAAATTCCTCGACATCGCCCTTCACCCGGGCGGTGAGACCTTGCAGGTGCCGAACGATGCCGCCGGCCACCGCCGGCTGACCGCGTGGCTGGCCAGCCACGCCGTCGAGCGCATCGGCATCGAGGCCTCCGGCGGATACGAGCGGACAGTGGTCGAATGCCTGCGCCGGGCCGGCCTCGCCGTCCAGGTGCTGCAGCCGCTCCAGGTGCGCGCCTTTGCCACCTACAAGCTGCGGCGCGCCAAGAACGACCGCCTCGACGCGGCCCTCATCGCCGTCTGCGTCGCCGGCATCGAACCCGCCCGGACGCCGCCCGACCCGCGCCTGACGGGGCTCGGCGAGCAGTTGCGCCTGATCGAGCAGCTCGAAGCCGACCTGGTGCGCGCCCGGACCCGCCTCGAGACCTATCGCGAGGCTCGGCCGCGGCGCTTCCAGACCGCCGAGATCCGCCGTCTCGAACGCCGCCTCGCGGCCGAGAAGGCGAGCCTGCTCAAGGAGGTCGCCGCCCACGACGACCTCACCCGCCGGCTGACCCTGATCGAGAGTGTCGAGGGCATCGGCCGGCGCACCGCGCTCACCCTGCTGCTCCTCATGCCCGAACTCGGCAGCCTGTCGCGCGAACAGGCCGCCGCCCTGGCCGGCCTCGCCCCCTTCGACCGCGAATCCAGCTCCTACAAGGGCAGCCGCCACATCGCCGGCGGACGCGCCCGTGTCCGCCGCGCCCTGTTCGCCGCCGCTTTCCCCGCCAGCTTCCATTGGAACAAGGCCCTGTGCGCCCTCTACACCCGCCTCACCGCCGCCGGCAAACCCCACAAGAAGGCCCTCATCGCCTGCGCACGCAAGCTCCTCATCTTCGCCAACACCGTCCTTCAGCGCGGATCAAACTGGCAGAAAATCACCGCCAGCTCTTAATGGTTGCTGAGGGCCAAAGCACAGACTTCTCCTCATGGTGAGCCTGACGAACCATGAAATCTCGCCGGCGGCGATGGCGGCTTCAGTCCAGCTCCCCGAAATCATGCATGTACTCGCCCGGCTCGAACCCGCCGATGCGCTGGGAACAGCGCTTGCCCGGCCACAGATAGTCGACCCGTCCGTCGGCCGGGCGATAGACCGCGGTGTAGGCGGTCGTGAACCCGATCCGGCGGGAATGGATCGGCGGCCGCAGGAAGCGGTCGGTCAGGTTCGGTAAGGTGGTGGCCGGATCGTCCAGCGCCTGCATCAGCACCCGGTGCCGCTCGACCGAGCGTGCCATGGCGGCCGATGGCGGCGAGGGGACGGTCTCCTGGTGGTTGGTGCAGACCGGGACCCGCGACACGGCCGGCGCACGGTCGGCCCCCAGGAACAGGGTCGCGTAGTCGCCGGACCGGTCGAGCAGGGTCACGTTCTGCGACAGCGCGATCGGAATCCGACTGAGTGCGGCGATCGCGTCCTCCACCCGGCGGCAGGTTTCCAGCACATAGCGCAGCATCAGGATGACGGAGAAGCCGAGGCCCTGGGCGCGGCCGCCGCCGGCCGTCAGGCTGGCGACCAGCCCGTCCGCGTTCATGCCGTCGAGGCAGCCGCCCCAGGGCCGCTGGGCCTTGGCGATCACCTCGCGCCCCGACCATGACGTTGCCTCGAAGCGATCGGTGATCAGGTCGAGCGGGAAGTCCATGTTGCGGACCAAGGCCGGTCCGC
>DATJEA010000455.1:0-2589 GCA_035497095.1 Acetobacteraceae bacterium
CTCGCCCCGGTGCTGCCCGCCGAAGCGCTCGCCGCCATCGAGCGCGACACCGCCGCCTGGTATCACACCCATCACCCCGAGGTGCCGGAAGCCGAAGTGCTGGCGATGATCCAGGGCGGCATCATGTTCGGCCAGCCACTGTTCCAGAACAACACCGCCAGCGTGCTCGGCTATTCCAGCCTCGACGGCTTCCCGGTCGCCATGCCGCTCACCCGCCACATCACCCTGCCGGCCGCCGAGGTGCACCGCATCGAGCTGTTCAGCGACGGCTATTTCGATCTCGCCCCCACAACCGGCGTCGCCGCCTGGGAAGCGATGTTCCGCCGCATCGAGCAGGAGGACCCGCGCAAACTCGGCCGCTACCGCTCGGTCAAAGGCTCGGACGCCAACGGCCGCAAGGCCGACGACCGCAGCTATATCTGCGTCACGCCATAACCCTACAGCGCACTCCGCCCGCCATCCACCAGCAGGCTGGCGCCGTTGATGTAGCTGCCGGCATCCGAGCACAGCAGCAGCGCCGCCCCCACCAGATCCTCCGGCCGCCCGAACCGCCCGGCCGGAATATTGCCCAGCAGCCGCTCCCCCTCGCGCGCCAACTGCTCACGATTGCGCGCCGTGGCGATCGCCCCCGGCGCCAGATTGTTCACCGTCACACCGGAGCCGCCGACCTGCCGCGCCAGGCTCAGCACCCAGTTATGCTGCATCGCCTTGCTCCCGGCATAGACCAGCATGGACGGATGCGGCCGCTGCTGCTGCACGCTGCCGATCGTCACCACCCGCCCCCAGCCGCGCGCCTGCATCGCCGGCACCAGCGCCTGCAAAAGCTCCAGCGTGGAGCGCAGATTCACCGCCACCTGCCGGTCGAACCGCTCGCGCGATATCTCCGTCCACGGCTCCACCAGTTCGATCGATGCGTTCAGCACCAGGATATCCACCACGCCAAACGCCGCCACCACCTGCCGCGCCAACGCCGCCCCGGCATCGTCAGCAGCGAAATCCCCGGCAAACGCCTCGGCCCGCCCGCCGCCATCGCGGATCAGCCCAACCACCTCGGCCGCGTCCCTGCTCTCCTCGTCGCTGCCCAGATGATGCACCGCCACGAGCGCGCCTTGCGCCGCCAGCCCCAGCGCGATCGCCCGGCCGATCTCGCGCCGCGCCCCGGTCACCAGCGCGGTGCGGCCATCCAGCCGGAACCCGGCCAGCGGATCGCTCAAACTGCCCATCCTACGGCGCATCCCGCCACAGCTTCGGCATCGCCCGCACCGGATCGAGCAGCGACCAGTCGCCCTGTTCCACCTCATAGCCCTTGGGAAACGGCGGCCGCGCCTCCATGCCGAGCGAGATCATCACCCGGTCGTCACGATAATAGCATTGCAGCACCAGCCGCTGCAGCAGCATGAAATCCGCCCCCGCCGCCGCCCGCCAGCCCTCCACCGCCGCATCCCGCGCCAGCGGATCGAGATCGGCCACATTGCCGCCGCCGCGCGCCGCCAGCCCCGCCAGCGCCCGCGCCACCGCCGCGGTATCCCGCCCGGCGCTGCGCACGATATCGGCAAAGATCAGCTCATCATCAGCCCCCGGCACGCGATACGCGGCACTCGCCGGGATCATCATCCCCGCTACACAACGCAACGCGCGCTGCTCCGCCTCGGTCAGGCGTGGATCGCTCGGCATACCCCCTCCTTCACTCGAACAGCGTCGCCAGCCGGCGCTTCATCTGGTCGGCGATGTACAGCGCCAGCGCCTGGATCGTCGACGTCGGGTTCACGCCGCCGGAGGTCACCCAGATGCTGCCATCGACGATGAACAGATTGCGCACATCATGGCACCGCCCCCACCCATTCACCACCGACCGCCCCGGATCATCGCCCATCCGCGCCGTGCCCAGCAGATGCCCCGGACTGTTCAGCGCGGTCCGCGAGGCGCCGATATCATGCGCCCCCGCCTCCGCCAGAATCTCGCTCGCCCGCGCAATGCCATGCTCCATCATCCGCCGAGTATTCTCACTCACCGTATAATCGATCTTCGCCGCCGGAATCCCGTTACTGTCGCGCAACACCGGGTCCAAGGTCACGCGGTTATGCGCCTCCGGCAAATCCTCAGCCGCCACGCCGATATTCAGCCGATGATTGACCAGCCGGCGATACGCCTGGTGATGCCCCGCCCCCCACGGCACCCGGCCAGCCTCGGTGCTGACGATCGCCTCGGCCACCGGCCCGATGCCACGCCCGAACTGCAGCGTATAGCCGCGCAGAAAATCCCGCCCCGGATCGGTCTCGTAGAACTGCTTGCTCCACATGCACAGCATCGGCCCGCGATAGCCGTCCACCTCCTCGTCGACATAGCCGGCGACGATCGGCCACGGATGCAGCATCAAATTCCGCCCCACCAGCCCCGACGTATTGGCCAATCCATCAGGCCACCGCGCCGAGGCCGAATTCAGCAACAATCGCGGCGTACCCACGCCATTACACGCCAGCACCACGACATGCGCCGCCTGAAACCGCTCCACCCCCGCTGCATCGAAATACACCACGCCAGAGGCCATGCCGTCCGCCCCGGTGCTGATCTCGCGCACCCGGCAGCGCG
>DATJEA010000456.1:0-2793 GCA_035497095.1 Acetobacteraceae bacterium
CAGTCCAGCACGCTCCAGTCCATCCGGGTGCAGCCCTGCGCCACCGCCCGCGTCGCCAACTCACGGAAAATCGCCCGCCCGATGCCCTTGCCCCGCACCGGCTGCTCCAGGAAAATATCCTCCAGATACAACCCCGGCCGCCCGGTAAATGTGCTGAATACGAAATAATACAGCGCCATCCCCACCGGCTGCCCGTCGATCTCCACGATCATCACCCAGGCCCGCTGCGGCGTCTCGAACAGCGCCCGCCGGAAATCCTCGGCACTGGCCACCGCCTGCTCCGGCAGCTTCTCGTACTCCGCCAGCCCCTGCACGAAGCGATGCACCAGCGCCTCATCGCCCGGCGCCGCGTCGCGAAACCCCAGCCCTGCGGGAGCAGTCTTCCCGCTCCCATTCTTCCCGCTCACAGCATCAGACTCATCGGGTCTTCCATGATGCGCTTGAACTCCGCCATCCACTCGGCCCCCAGCGCCCCATCCACCACCCGATGATCCACCGACAGCGTGCAGGTCATCACGGTGGCAATCGCCAGCGCCCCATCCTTCACCACCGGCCGAGGCTGCCCGGCCGACACCGCCAGGATGGCTGCCTGCGGCGGGTTGATGATCGCCGAGAAATCCCGCACCCCATACATCCCCATATTGGAGATCGAGAACCCGCCGCCCTGGAACTCCTCCGGCTTCAACTTGCCGGACTTCGCCCGCGCGCCCAGATCCTTCATCTCGTTGCTGATCGCCGCCAGCCCCTTCTGGTCGGCCCGCCGCACGATCGGCGTAATCAGCCCCTCCGGGATCGACACCGCCACCGAGATATCCACGTCGTCATACAGCGCGATCGCATCCTCGGTCCAAGACGCGTTCACCCGCGGCACCCGCCGCAACGTCACCGCCGCCGCCTTGATCACCAGGTCATTCACCGACAGCTTGAACGCCCCCGCCCCATCCTTCGGGCTCTTGGCGTTCAACTGCGACCGCAGCTTCAGCAGCGCGTCGATCTCGATATCCATCGTCACGTAGAAATGCGGAATGGTGGATTTCGCCTCCACCAGCCGCCGCGCGATCACCCGGCGCATCGTGCTATGCGGCACCAGCGTATGCGGCGCGGTCATCGTAACCGGTGCCGCCGGCTTCGGCGCCTCCGCAGGGGCCGCAGCCGCCACCGGCGCCGCCCTGCCGCCGGCCAGCGCCGCCTCCACATCCACTCGCACGATCCGCCCGCCAGGCCCGCTGCCGGCCATGCCGGACAGATCGAGCCCGGCCTGCTTGGCCATCCGCTTGGCCAGCGGCGACGCCACCACCCGGCCACCAGCCGCCGCCACCGGAGCCGGCGCCGCCTTGGGCGCCTCAGCCTTCGGAGCCTCGGCCTTGGGTGCCTCGGCCTTCGGCGCCCCATTCTTCGCAGCCCCATTCTTCGCAGCCCCGGCCTTCGCAGCCGGCGCCGCCGCCTCCGGCACCGCCTCGCCCTTGTCGACCAGCACCGCGATCGGCTCGTTGACCTTCACCCCCTCGGTGCCATCGGCCACCAGGATGCGGCCGAGCACCCCCTCGTCCACCGCCTCCACTTCCATGGTCGCCTTGTCGGTCTCGATTTCGGCGATCACGTCTCCGGCGCGCACCGTCTCGCCTTCCCTCTTCAGCCAGCGCGCCAGCGTCCCCTCGGTCATGGTCGGGCTCAGCGCGGGCATCAGGATATTGGTGGCCATGGCGACAATCCCCTCGGCGTCGAGTGTAGAGCGATTGATACACTCGGGTCACTTGACAATTCAGCGGCGGAAACCGGCAACGCCCGACAGGTGAAGCGGCAGGCTTCGCCACTCCCAACGGCGCGAAGCGCCCCCGAAGGGTTTTTTTGCTTCTTTTCGTTCACAAAAAGAAGACCCTGCCTTCCCTGCCGAAACCGCCCGCATCAAACGATCTTGCGCACCGCGTCCACCACCCATTGCGGCTGCGGCAGCGCCAGCTTCTCCAGGTTCGCGGCATAAGGCAGCGGCACGTCCACCCCATGCACGCGGACCGGCGGCGCATCCAGCCAGTCGAAGCATTGCTCGATCATCTGCATGTTCACCTCCGCGCCGATGCCGGCGAACGGCCAGCCCTCCTCGACGGTCACGATCCGGCTGGTCTTCTTCACGCTTTCCACGATCGTCGCGGTATCCAGCGGCCGCAGCGTGCGCAGATTGATCACCTCGGCGCTGATCCCCTGCTCGGCCAGCGTCTCGGCCGCCTGCAACGCCACGCCGACCATGATCGAGAACGCCACGATCGTCACATGCTCGCCCGCCCGCTCGATCTTGGCGCGGCCCAGCGGCAGCACGAAATCCGGATCGGTCGGGCAATCGAAGGTGTGCCCATACAGCAGCTCGTTCTCCAGGAACACCACCGGATTCGGGTCACGAATCGCAGCCCTGAGCAGCCCCTTGCTGTCCGCCGACGACCAGGGTGCGACCACCTTCAGCCCCGGCACATGCGCGTACCAGCTGGCGTAGCACTGGCTATGCTGCGCCCCCACCCGGCTCGCCGCCCCGTTCGGCCCGCGGAACACGATCGGGCAGCCCATCTGGCCGCCCGACATATACAGCGTCTTGGCCGCCGAATTGATGATGTGGTCGATCGCCTGCATGGCGAAGTTGAACGTCATGAACTCCAGGATCGGCCGCAGCCCGTTCAGCGCCGCGCCCACCGCCATGCCGGTGAAGCCATGCTCGGTGATCGGCGTGTCGATCACCCGCTTTTCGCCGAATTCCTCCAGCATGCCCTGGCTGACCTTGTAGGCGCCCTGGTACTGCGCCACCTC
>DATJEA010000457.1:0-1698 GCA_035497095.1 Acetobacteraceae bacterium
TTTCCTGCAAATCCTGCACAACATGCGCCCGATCGACGCCGGCTATCTGTCGGCGCTGATGTCGGCCGGCTGGACCACCGGCAGCGTGATTTCCTCCGGCGCCAGGCCGAGCCTGACCCGCGTGGTGATGCTGGCCGGTCCGCTGACCATCGCGGCTGCCATCGGCGTGCTGTTCCTGCTGATGCCGCATGGCTACGAGAGCCTCGCCGCGCTGTCGGCGATCGGCTGCGCCATGGCCGCGATGGGGCTCGGCATCGGCATGGCCTGGCCGCACGTCGCCGCCAGCATCTTCACCTACGCCCCCGAGCGCGAGCACGAACTGGCCGCCGCCTCGATCACCGTGGTCACCATGGTCACCAACGCGTTCGGCTCGGCGATGGGCGGCATGCTGACCAACCTCGCCGGCCTCACCGTGCCCGGCGGGGCGGCCGGTGCCGCCAGCGCCGCCGCCTGGCTGTTCGGCTGCTACATCCTCGCCCCGCTGGCCGCCGCCTGGATGATCCGCCGCCTGCTGACCCACCGCGGGACCGCCCTGGTCGCCGACTGAGCAAGCCCACTCACGCGCTGGTGAGTCGACAACAGTTTCGCGAGCGATATGCTGGCGTCGGACCCACCCGGAGGCGTGTCATGCCGCTTGGCGAGACCGACTATCTCCAACTCGTGTCATCCTATACCGGCGCCGATATCGTAGCCGACCTGCCCGGCGCGCTGGTGCCGCTGTGGTGCGACGATTATGGCGCCGCCAATCCGGCGGCCGAACTGGTCGAGGTCGCGGTGGCCGAGGCCGGTGGGCCGCCTTTCACCTACCTGTTCGACATCGCCGCCCAGCGCAACGTGGTCGCCTGGGGGGTGCCCGGCTATGTCACCCACAAGCGCGATGCCACGCGCATGGCCGGCCATCCGCTCGGCGGCGACAGTCGCTACCATCGCGGCCATCTGATGTCGCACGGCACCGGCGGCGGTACCGACATCAATCTGGTGCCGCAACTGGGTAGCCTGAATATCGGCGCGTTCCGGCGCATGGAGCGGCAGGTGCGTGCCATCGCCCAGGCGCACCAGACCTGTTTCTATTTCGTCCGCACCCTCTATGCCGATCCGTCCAGCCAGATGCCGAGCCGGATCGAGCAATGCGTCATCCAGCCATCGCGCGCGGTCAGCTACGCATTGCACGCCAACGTCTGAAGCCGGCCTGTTGCCTGTCCGGGCCGGGCGTCGCAGCATGGCGCCCATGTTGCACCATCATCCGTTTCGCCTGTTCGCCAACCCCAACGCCGGCACCCCCGGCATGGTGGTGCTGCCCGATGGCGGCTATCGCCGTGCCCGCGCCGCGATCACCGCCTGGCCCGGCTATGCGCCGACGCCGCTGCTCGATCTGGCGCCGATCGCCGCCGATGCCGGCGTCGCCCGCATCCGGCTGAAGGACGAGGCCGGCCGCTTCGGGCTCGGCAGCTTCAAGGCGCTGGGCGGCGCCTACGCGGTGGCCAATCTGCTGGAGGTGGAGCACGCCCGCAGCGGCGCCATGCCGGCCAGCCTCACCGTCACCTGCGCCACCGACGGCAATCATGGCCGCTCGGTCGCCTGGGGGGTGCCCGGCTATGTCACCCACAAGCGCGATGCCACGCGCATGGCCGGGCATCCGCTCGGCGGCGACAGTCGCTACCATCGCGGCCATCTGATGTCGCACGGCACCGGCGGCGG
>DATJEA010000458.1:0-1933 GCA_035497095.1 Acetobacteraceae bacterium
GCGGGAGGTAAAGTCGGGCCTCGGCACCGCGGCGGTGATCGTGATGGACAAATCCACCGACATCATCAGGGCGATTGCCCGGCTCAGCCAGTTCTACAAGCATGAAAGCTGCGGCCAGTGCACGCCGTGCCGCGAGGGCACCGGCTGGCTGATGCGGGTGATGTACCGCATGGTGCAGGGCCGCGCCGAGCCGTCGGAGATCGACGCGCTGGAGAAGGTGACGCGGCAGATCGAGGGCCACACGATCTGCGCGTTCGGCGACGCGGCGGCCTGGCCGGTGCAGGGGCTGATCAAGAATTTCCGGCCGGAGATGGAGGCGCGCATCGCCGCCTATAAGGCCGGAGCCACCCGTATGGCGGCGGAGTAGACGCGATGGTGAAGGTCACGGTTGACGGCATCGACGTCGAGGTGCCGGCGGGCTCCAACGTGCTGCAGGCCTGCGAGGCAGCCGGCAAGGAGATTCCGCGCTTCTGCTATCACGAGCGGCTGTCGGTGGCCGGCAATTGCCGGATGTGCCTGGTGGAGATCGCGAAGGCGCCGCCGAAGCCGTTCGCCTCCTGCGCCTATCCGGTGGCTGACGGCATGGTGGTGCATACCGACACGCCGATGGTGGTCAATGGCCGGCGCGGGGTGATGGAATTCCTGCTGATCAACCACCCGCTGGATTGCCCGATCTGCGACCAGGGCGGCGAGTGCGATTTGCAGGACCAGTCGATGGGCTATGGCAGCGATCGCTCGCGTTTCCTGGAGCCGAAGCGGGCGGTGAAGGACAAGAATATCGGTACGCTGGTGAAGACGATCATGACGCGCTGCATCCATTGCACGCGCTGCATCCGCTTCGCCTCGGAAATCGCCGGCACCAACCAGTTGGGCGCTACGGCACGCGGCGAGGACATGGAGGTCGGCACCTATGTCGAGCAGGCGCTGACCTCGGAATTGTCGGGCAACATCATCGACATCTGCCCGGTCGGCGCGCTGACCTCGAAGCCATACGCGTTCGTCGCGCGGCCGTGGGAGCTGACCAAGACCGACAGCGTGGACGTGCTGGACGCGGTGGGCGCGGCGATTCGCATCGACACCCGCGGGCCGGAGGTGCTGCGCGTGCTGCCGCGGCTGAACGAGGACGTCAACGAGGAATGGCTGGCCGACAAGTCGCGCTTCGCCATCGACGGGTTGATGCGCCGGCGGCTGGATTCCTGCTGGGTGCGGCGCGACGGCAAGCTGGTGCGCGCCGAATGGGCCGACGCGTTCACCGCGATCGGCAACCGGCTGATGGGGATGGACGGCGGCCGCATCGGCGCGGTGGCCGGCGATCTGGCCGACGCCGAGAGCATGCTGTCGCTGAAGGAGCTGATGGCGGCGCTCGGTTCGGCGAATCTCGACTGCCGGCAGGACGGCGCGATGCTGGATGCCAGCCGGCGCGAGTTCTATACATTCAACACCTCGATCGCCGGGATCGAGGAGGCCGACGCGCTGCTGATCGTTGGCAGCAATCCACGGCGGGAGGCGCCGCTGCTGAATGCGCGCATCCGCAAGGCGTGGCTGCATAGCGGGCTGAAGGTGGCGGCGATCGGCACGCCGGCCGATCTGACCTACCCGGTGGAGTGGCTGGGCGACCGGCCGCTGGCGCTGGGCGGGCTGCTCGGCGGCAGCGGCTTCGCGGAAACGCTGAAGGCGGCGAAGCGGCCGATGATCATCGTCGGCCAGGCGGCGCTGACGCGGCCGGATGGCGCGGCGATCCTGGCCGGGTGCTGGAAGCTGGCGGCGGAGACCGGCATGCTGGCGGCGGACTGGCACGGCTTCAACGTGCTGCACACCGCGGCGGCGCGGGTCGGCGCGCTTGATCTCGGCTTCGTGCCGGGGCCGGGCGGCAAGGATCTGGCCGGCATGCTCGGCGGCGGCGTCGATCTGCTGTGGCTGCTGGGCGCCGATG
>DATJEA010000459.1:0-4775 GCA_035497095.1 Acetobacteraceae bacterium
ACGAAGGTATCGGCATCGACCACGCCGGAGATATCGCTGATCGGCTGGCTGTCCAGCAGGGCGGCGACCCGGGGCATCACGTTCTTGCCGCTGGCGGTGGCCGCGGCCAGCAGATGCGAATAGGCCGGCGCCAGCGCCACCAGCAGGGCGGCCAGCGGCTCGGCCAGCGCGTTGGCGAGGGCCGGATCGTCGGCCACGATCACGCGGGCGACGCCGGGCAGCTTGGCCGCCGCATCGGCCGCCGCCTGCACGCCGGAGCCGGCCACCAGCACATGCACCTCGCCCAGCGCCTGTGCCGCCGCCACCGCCGCGCGGGCCGGCTGCTTGATGCTGCCGCCGTCGAAATCGAGCAGAACCAGAGCGGTCATGATCAGATCACCTTCGCTTCGTTGCGCAGCTTGTCCACCAGTTCGGCGACCGACTTCACCTTCACCCCGGCCTGCCGCCTGGCCGGCTCCACCACCTTCACGATGGTCAGCCGCGGCGCCGGGTCGACGCCCAGATCGGCCGGCTTGATGGTCTCGATCGGCTTCTTGCGCGCCTTCATGATGTTCGGCAGCGAGGCATAGCGCGGCTCGTTCAGGCGCAGGTCGGTGGTGACGATCGCCGGCAGCGCCAGCTTCACCGTCTCCAGCCCGCCATCCACCTCGCGGGTCACCAGCACGCTGTCGCCGTCAACGGCGACCTTGCTGGCGAACGTGCCTTGTGCCCAGCCGAGCAGGGCGGCCAGCATCTGGCCGGTGGCGTTCATGTCGTCGTCGATCGCCTGCTTGCCCAGGATGATGAGCCCAGGCTGCTCCTTGTCGGCGATCGCCTTCAGCATCTTGGCCACCGCCAGCGGCTGCAACTCAGCATCGCTTTCCACCAGGATGCCGCGGTCGGCGCCCATCGCCAGCGCGGTGCGGATGGTCTCGGCGCATTGCGCCACACCCATCGAGATGGCGACGATCTCGCTCGCCACCCCCTTCTCCTTCAGTCGCACCGCCTCCTCGACGGCGATCTCGTCGAACGGGTTCATCGACATCTTGACCCCGGAGGTCTCGACCCCGGAGCCGTCCGACTTCACCCGGACCTTCACGTTGTAGTCGACCACCCGCTTGACGGGGACGAGGATCTTCATGAGCTGTCGTACCGCTTCCTGTCTCCGCACGAGGCGCCGCCCGGAGATGATTGAGTGCAACAAACACCGCGGCCAGGGCAAGCCCCACCCGCGCCTGTTCGCACCTGCAAAAAGACGGCCGGAACTTAGTGGCAGGCTCCAGGCGCTGTCAAACGCGGCCTGCGCGGGGCGGCCGTGCCCGCCGGGCGGTCAATGCTTCACCGACCACAGCAGCAGCACGAACAGCACGATGGTCACGCCCTGCATGATCACCCGCCATTGCATCAGCTTGTTCGACCGCCTGCCGTCCGGTGACCCCTTGGCCACGCCGATCAGGCCGGCCAGCAACACACCCAGCGTTCCCGCCAGGGACAGCGCCACCAGGATCGAGAGGATCGTAATCATCGATCACATCTAGGCGCATTCCGGCCCGCTGTGCACCCCCCGGACGTTCAAAGCCGGCCGCCAACCCGCGCTAAACGCGCTGTACCGAGAGAAACAGCGGTTGGATGTAGTTGGCGGTGCCGTCGGCGAAATTGAGTTCGGCATAGGCGCCGCCACCATGAGCATAGGCCATCACTGTGCCGTTCACCGTGACGACCACCGGGTCGCCGCCGCGCAGTTGAGTGGTGTAGTCAAGAAAGAAGGTGCGGTCGAAATTGGTGACCTCCTCGGTATTGTCCTTCTCGACGTCAAGCAGGGTCGGCGCATCCTGCCAGCCGATGTCGAAATACTGATGCGCATTCATCCGCGCGGTCAGCCGCACCCCGGCGTCGCGACAGTTCCACCAGCTATCGTCGCA
Source organism: Acetobacteraceae bacterium (assembly GCA_035497095.1). GTDB lineage: Bacteria > Pseudomonadota > Alphaproteobacteria > Acetobacterales > Acetobacteraceae > 70-18. The sequence continues at coordinate 1,902 of DATJEA010000459.1, forward strand.
GCGCAGCACGTAAAAGCCGTGAAACCCGAGCACCGCAACCATCTCATAGGTGCCGGTATCGGCCGGGGTGAAGGTGAAATGGCTGGAGAACTGCGGATACGGCGTCTGGCGGTTGTCCCAGCACAGCGCGTTCGGATAGTGCTCGGAGTCCATGATGCGGATCAGCGAGGGGTCGTCGGGCATCACCCAGCCGCTGTCGATCGGGCCGTCGACCCAGGGCTGGTCGTAGCTGATGCCGACGAGCTTGGCCTTGTCAGAGGCGAAGATCGAAGCGGCGACGCTGGGCAGCACCATATGGCCCGATTGCGCCAGCAATTCGCTTTGCAGCGCCGCGACCCGCGCATCGGCGGCGCGGTGCGACGGCCGGCCGGCGCTTTTCGGGCGGTATTCGGCCAGAAAGGACTTGAGTTCCGCCTCCTGCGCGCGGTTGTCCTTCTCCAGCCCGGCATCGAATTTCTTCAGGTCGATGCCGATCGCGGCGACGAAGTCGCGCCGGCGTTTCTCGCGGGCGGCCTGGGTGGCGGCGTCGCGCTCGGCCCAGGATTTGGCGTGCAGGACATCATCGGCAAACGCCTGGAAGCGGGATTCGACGAGTGTGCGCAAGCGGCGTTGCGGCAGGTCGTGGGACATCATCGTACTGGCCCTTCGCTCGTGCCTGGCCTGGTACAAGCCAACGAAGCGGCCCCACGGGCAAGGCGAGCGCAGGGCTCACCGACATCTCACCGCATGCGGCAACATTTCGCAATCAGCCTGGCATGCACATTGATGTGATGTGATGTAATGTTGCCGTGTAGCGCCATTCGTCGCGCCCTACTCCTCCACCCGCCCGCGCTGCCGGCGGCCCAGCGAGAGTTCGGTGACGATGCCGTGCAGGGTGCGCAGTTCCTGCTTCGTCACCTCACCGCGCTGGAACAGATGGCGGATATTGCGCACCATGCCGGGCCGCTTCGGCTGGTTGCGCAGAAAACCGCAATCGTCGAGCTCGGCGACCAGATGGCTGAGGAAATTCTCCAGCTCCGCCTTGGGCGCCACCTCGGTCTCGTTGGTCATCAGGCTGCGGAACGGCGTGGCGTCGGCGGCGGTCCACCACTCATAGGCCATCACCATCACCGCCTGCGCCAGGTTCAGCGACATGAAGCCGGGGTTCAGCGGGAAGCGCACCAGCATGTCGGCGCAGGCCATGTCGTCATTGTCCAACCCGGCCCGCTCGGGGCCGAACAGGAAGCCGCAGCGCAACGGCCGGGCGCAGATCGCCCGCGCCTCATTGGCCGCCCCCCTGGCGGTCAGGATCGGCTTGATGATGTGGCGCGGCCGCGGGCAGGTGGCGAACACATGCTGCAGATCGGCCACCGCGTCGGCCACGCTGTCATGCACCGTGGCCGCATCCAGCAGCCGGTCGGCGCCCGAGGCGGTGCGCCAGGCACGCTCCTGCGGCCAGCCGTCGCGCGGGGCCACCAGGCGCAGATGGAACAGACCGCCATTGGCCATCGCGCGGGCCACGGCGCCGACATTTTCGGCCAGTTGCGGGCGGACCAGCACGACGACCGGGGTGTTGCCGATGGGATGCAGGTCGGCACCGCCGTCGCGGCCGGTCATGCGGGAAGGCCTTCTTTTTGTGAACAAAAAGAAGCAAAAAAACTTTTTACGCCGCGGAGCAACGGCGTCATCCTCGTCGCCAAGTGGTGCCGGCGGGGCCGTCTTCCAGTTGGATGCCCTGGGCCGCCAGTTCGGCGCGGATCGCGTCGGCGCGGGCGAAATCGCGCGCCTTGCGGGCGGCGATGCGGGCGGCAATCGCGGTCTCGATCCCGGTCGCGTCGCTGTCGCCCTGGAACCAGTGCGGGTTCTGCAACAGCCCCAGCAGGTCGCCCGCAGCCCGCAGCCCGGCCGAGGCGGTGGCGTCGCCGGCCATCGCCGCATCGGCCAGCGCGTGCATCGCCGACAGCGCCAGCGGCGTATTGAGGTCATCGCACAGCGCCGCCAGCACGCTCTCCGGTACCGCCCCCGCCGGCGCTGGTGTGCGCTCCAGCGCGCGATAGAACCGGTCCAGGTCGTGGCGGCATTGCTCCAGCAGCGCGTCGGTGAATTCCAGCGTGGCGCGGTAATGCCCGCGCAGCAGCAGCAGGCGGATCGCCTCGCCCGGCGCCTTGGCCAGCACATCGCGCACGGTGAAGAAATTGCCCAGGCTCTTGGACATCTTCTCGCCGTTCACGTTCAGCATGCCGTTATGCATCCACACCCGCGCGAAGCGGCTGCCGGGAAAGGCGCACAGCGACTGCGCGATCTCGTTCTCGTGGTGCGGGAAGATCAGGTCACTGCCGCCGCCATGGATATCGAACTCCGGCCCCAGATGCCGCCACGACATCGCCGAGCACTCGATATGCCAGCCCGGCCGCCCGCGCCCCCACGGCGACTCCCAGCCCGGCAACTCCGGCGGCGATGGCTTCCACAGCACGAAATCGCCAGGATCGCGCTTGAACGGCGCCACATCGATGCGCGCCCCGGCCAGCAGGTCCTCCGGCGACCGGCCCGAGAGCTTGCCATAGGCCGGGAAACTGGGCACCGCGAACAGTACATGCCCTTTCGCCTCATAGGCATGGCCGGAGGCGATCAGCCGCTCGATCATCATCACCATCTCGGCGATGTGCTGCGTGGCGCGCGGCTCCACATCCGGCGGCAGCGCCCCGAGCGCGGCCATATCGGCATGGAAATCGGCGGCGGTGCGGCTGGTCACCTCGGCGATGCTGACGCCGTCGCGGCTGGCCCGCGCGTTGATCTTGTCGTCGACGTCGGTGATGTTACGCACATAGGTGACGCGCGGATAGAGCAGCCGCAGCAGCCGCGCCAGCACGTCATACACCACCACCGGCCGCGCGT
>DATJEA010000460.1:0-4576 GCA_035497095.1 Acetobacteraceae bacterium
CGCCGCCGGCCCGTCCGTGGTGATGCAGGAGATAAATGCCTCGATCGGCTTCGACCGCAAGATGTGGCGGCAGGATATCAACGGCTCGCTGGCCCATGCCGCGATGCTGCTGAAGCTCGGCATCCTCACCGCCGACGACGAGGCGGCGATCCGCAGCGGCATGCAATCGATCGCCGCCGAGATCGATGCCGGCCGCTTCCCGTTCGCCACCGAACTGGAAGACATCCATATGAACATCGAGGCGCGGCTGACCGAGCGCATCGGTGACGCCGGCCGCCGGCTGCACACCGGCCGCAGCCGCAACGACCAGGTGGCGACCGATTTCCGCCTCTGGGTCCGCGACGCGATCGACGGCCTCACCGCCCAGATCACCGACGTGATGGCAGCCCTGGCGGAAACCGCCGCCCGCCACGCCGCCGACCCGATGCCCGGCTTCACCCATCTGCAAACCGCCCAGCCGGTGACGTTCGGCCACCACATGCTGGCCTATGTCGAGATGCTGGCGCGCGACCGTGGCCGGCTGGCGGATTGCCGCCGCCGGCTGAACGAATGTCCGCTCGGCTCGGCTGCGCTGGCCGGCACCTCGTTTCCGCTCGACCGGCAGATGACGTCGGATGCGCTGGGCTTCGACCGGCCGACCGCGAACTCGCTGGACGCCGTGTCGGATCGCGATTTTGCCCTCGAATTCCTCGCTTCCGCGGCGATTTCGGCCATGCATCTGTCGCGTCTGGCCGAGGAAATCGTCATCTGGTGCAGCGCGCCGTACCGCTTCATCCGGCTGTCGGACGCCTTCACCACCGGCAGTTCGATCATGCCGCAGAAACGCAACCCGGACGCCGCCGAACTGGTGCGCGCCAAAACCGGCCGCATCACCGGCGCGCTGGTCGCCCTGCTCACCGTGATGAAGGGCCTGCCTTTGGCCTACGCCAAGGACATGCAGGAAGATAAGGAGCCGGTGTTCGATGCCGCCGATGCCTGGGCGCTCGGGCTGGCCGCCACCGCCGGCATGGTGCGCGACATGACGCCGGATACCGCCCGGATGGCCGAATTCGCCGGCTCCGGCTTCGCCACCGCGACCGATCTGGCCGACTGGCTGGTGCGGGTGCTGAAACTGCCGTTCCGCACCGCCCATCACGTCACCGGCCGGCTTGTGGCGCGTGCCGAGGCGCTCGGCGTCGATCTTGCCGGCCTGTCGCTGGACGAGATGCAGGCGGTCGAGCCGGGCATCACCGCCGAGGTGTTCGGCGTGCTGACCGTGGCCGCCTCGGTCGCCTCGCGGATCAGCTATGGCGGCACCGCGCCGAGAAACGTCGCCGCCCAGGCGGCGCGCTGGCTGGAGGCGCTGAAATGAAGCTGATCGCCGTGCTGCTGCTGGCAACCATGCTGCTGCCGCTCGCCGCCTGCGGCAAGAAGGGCGCGCCCAGCCCGCCCGGCCCGCCGGACAAGGTCACTTATCCGCGCGTCTACCCGTCGCGCTGAAACAGTGTTTTCAGCGGTTCCGGAAATGCCGTAGCCTGCGCCCATGGCCGCACCCGCACCCCTGTCCGACACGCCCGACCCATCCGTCGCCGCGCTGATCGCCGCCCGCCCGCAACTGTCCATGCACGCCCATGACGGGCTGCTGCTGGAGGGTGTGCCGCTCGCCCGCATCGCCCAGCTGCTCGGCACCCCGGCCTGGGTCTACTCGGCCGGCACCATGCGGGCGCGGCTGGCCGAATTGCAGGCGGCGCTGGCCGGTCTGGACAGCGAAATCCACTATGCGGTGAAGGCCAACGACCATCTGGCGGTGCTGCGCCTGTTCGCGGCTGGCGGCGCCGGCGCGGATGTGGTCAGCGAGGGCGAGTTGCGCCGCGCCCGCACCGCCGGCATTCCGGCCGCGCACATCGTGTTCTCCGGCGTCGGCAAGACCGAGCGGGAACTGCGCCTGGCGCTGGCCGAGGACATCGAGCAGATCAACGTCGAAAGCGCCGAGGAACTGGAGATGCTGTCGGCGGTCGCCGCGGCGATGGGCCGCACCGCTCGGGTGGCGCTGCGCATCAATCCGGATGTCGATGCCGGCACCCACGCCAAGATCACCACCGGCACCGCCGAGAACAAATTCGGCATCCCGTATGGCGAGGCGGTGGCGCTCTACGCCCATGCCGCCACCCTGCCCGGCATCCGGCCGGTCGGCCTGGCGCTGCATATCGGCAGCCAGATCCTGTCGATCGCGCCGTACCGCGCCGCCTATGCCCGGGCTGCCGAACTGGTGCACGCGCTGCGCGCCCGCGGCCTGCCGGTCGAGCGGCTGGATTGCGGCGGCGGCCTCGGCATCGGCTATGGCGACGAGCCCGGCGCCCCGGTCGCCGCCTATGCCGGCATGCTGAAGGCGAGCCTGGGCAATCTCGGCGTCCGTCTGATGCTGGAGCCCGGCCGCTGGCTGGTCGGCCCGGCCGGCGTGCTGCTGGCCAGCGTGGTGCTGGTGAAAGGCCATGGCCGCTTCGTGGTGCTCGACGCGGCGATGAACGACCTCGCGCGCCCGGCGATGTACGACGCCTGGCACGGCATCGTGCCGGTCGCCGCCGCCGGCCTGCACGGCCCGACAGCGCCGGTCGACGTGGTCGGCCCGGTCTGCGAGAGTTCGGATATTTTCGCCCGCGCCCGCGCCCTGCCGCTATTGCGCGCCGGCGCCACCGTGGCGATCTTGGATGCGGGCGCTTATGGTGCGGTGATGAGTTCCACCTACAATGCCCGCGTGCTGGCGCCGATCGCCATGGTCGACGGCGCCGACTGGGCGGTGATCCGCGACCGCCAGGACCACGCCGCGCTGTGGGCGGGGGAGCGCGTTCCCGCCTTCCTGGAGTAGCGCCCCGTTTTCTCACGGAGCCAGCGCATGATCGTGCCGGAAGCTCACGAGGAACGCACCGAACGCCTCCGCCGCGCGCTGCGGCGCTGGCGCGGCGTGGCGCGCGCGGTGCTGTTGTTCGAGCGGGTCTGGCCGGCGCTGTGGCCCTCGCTCGGCCTGCTCGGCCTGTTCGTCTGCGCGGCCCTGCTCAACCTGCCGCAACTGCTGCCCGGCTGGCTGCATCTGCTGCTGCTGATCGCGATCGGGCTGGCGGCGATCGGCCTGGCGGCATGGCGCCTGCGCTCGCTGCACCTGCCCCGCGCGGCGGCGGCCGATCGCCGGCTGGAACGCGACTCCGGCCTGCGCCACCGCCCGCTCACCGTGCTGACCGACCGCGCCGCGACCGCCGGCGATCCCGGCCTGTGGCAGGCGCATCTGGCCCGCGCCGCGGCTGAGATCGGCCGGCTGCGGGTCGGCCTGCCGCATCCGGGCCTCGCGGCGCGCGACCCGCGCGCGCTGCGTGCCGGGCTGGTGGTGCTGCTGGTGGCCTGCCTGGTGATCGCCGGCGCCGATGCGCCGAGCCGCATCGCCCGCGCCCTCACCCCCGGCTTCACGCCCGGCGCCAGCGCCGCCAGCACCCAGTTGCAGGCCTGGATCACGCCGCCCGGCTATACCGGGCAGGCGCCGCTGTTCCTGCGTGCCGACACGCCGGCGATCGCGGTGCCGGCCGGCTCGCATCTCACGGTCAATGTCACCGGCGCCGTCGCCGCCCCCAGCATGACGCTGGTCGGCCGCGCGGTGCCGTTCAAGCCGCTCGACGATGCCAGCTTCCAGGCCGAGCGCGAGCTGAGCGATGGCGGCCGCCTGGTGGTCTCCGGCGGCAACACGCGCCTGGGCGCCTGGGACATCACGGTGATCGCCGACCAGGCGCCGGTGGTCAGCTTCCCGCAGCCGCCGGGCAGCACCGCCGGACGCATCCCGCAGTTGCGGCTGCCCTGGCAGGTGTCGCATGCCTATGGCGTGGTCGGGCTGCACGCCGAACTGCGGCTGCGCGACCGGCCGGACGCAGCGCCGCTGGAGATCGCCATCCCGCTGCCCGGCGGCGCGCCGAAGGCAGCCCACGGCGTCCGCCAGCTCGACCTGACGCCGAATCCCTGGGCCGGCCTGCCGGTCATCGCCCGCCTGGTCGGCCGCGACGCCGCCGGGCTGGTCGGCCACAGCGCCGATGCCGGCTTCACCCTGCCGGAACGCCAGTTCACCCATCCGGTCGCGCGGGCGCTGATGGCGGTGCGCAAGATGCTGACGCTGAAGCCCGATGAGCGCGATGCGGCGATCGCGGCGCTCGACTCTCTGGCCGGGCTCGACGATGTCTGGCGCGACAATCTCGGCGGCTTCGTCAACCTGCGCGCCATCGCCGGGCTGCTGCGCCGCGATCCGTCGCCGCCGGCGGTGGAGGAGGCGCAGGGCCGCATGTGGCAATTGGCGCTCCAGCTTGAGGAGGGTGCCGCCGCGCGCACCGCCCGCGCGCTGGAACAGGCTCGCCAGGCGTTGCGCGACGCGCTGGATGCCGAGAAGCGCGGCGACAAGCTGGACAAGGCCGAGCTCGAACGCCTGACCCAGGCCTTGCAGCAGGCATTGGACCGGCATTTGCAGGCATTGGCCGATCAGGCGCGGCGCAACCCGGACACCGACCAGTTCGACCCGCGCGCGCATCCGCTGGACGCCCGCGACATGCAGCGCCTGGCCGAGCAG
>DATJEA010000461.1:0-9092 GCA_035497095.1 Acetobacteraceae bacterium
GCCCCAGCCTTGCCTGCCGTCAGCGCCGTCGCAGCAGCAGCATCGGCGCGTAGACCACGACGAAGCTGATGAAGGCGGCGATCCACAGGGTGGCGGCGGCGATCAGCAGGGGCATGGTCCAGGTGGTGCTGAGGGCGGCGGCGATGCGGGTGATCGCGGCGAGGCTGACCAGGGCGAAGATCAGGATGGTGGGTCGGTCGGCGGTGAGCGGGCGGCCGGCGTGGCCGCGGGTGGCGCGGGTCATGACGGCCAGCGTCATGGTGCCGATGGCGCCGGCGGTCAGTGCGTGGATGGCGGCGCTGGGCGGGATGGCGGCGCCGAGCACGGTGAGGCCGAGCAGGGCGACGCCGAGCACCAGCCAGGCGTAGCCGATATGCAGCACCAGCAGCAGCGGTTCGGCGGTGGTGGACAGGCCGCGCCAGCGCGACAGGCGCCAGAGGTGCAGTGCGGCGGCGAGCAGGAGCAGCGCGCCGACGGCCTGGGTGTCCGGCAGGAAGGCCCAGCCGGCCAGCGCGATCGGCAGGGTGATGAGGGCCGCGAGGTCGAACCGGCCGGGGCTGGCGGGCGGCGGCGCGTCGGAGTTTTTCGCCATCCAGTTGCGGGTGAAGCTCGGCACGATGCGGCCGCCGATGATTGAGATCAGCACGATGATGGCGGCGAGGCCGAGACGCCAGCCGAGGCCGGGCGGGATGGCGACGCCGTTGGCTTCGAGGTGCATCAGCAGGTTGGCGATGCCGAGGATGGCGACCGGGAACAGCACCACCAGGTTGCGCCAGTTGCGCCCGGCGATGATCTCGCGCGCGGCGGCGGCGGCCAGCAGGATCGGGAAGAGGAGATCGGCCGAGGTGGCCAGCCAGGCCGGGCAGAACGCGGAGAACAGGCAGGCGATGCGGCCGAGCAGCCAGGAGCCGGCCAGGATCGCCAGTGGCAGGCCGCGCACCGGCAGCCGGCCGGTCCAGTTCGGGATGGCGGTGAGCAGGAAGCCGGCGATGGTGGCCATCACGAAGCCGAACAGCATTTCGTGGATGTGCCAGGCCAGCGGGTCGAACCGGCTGGGCAGCGTGGCGCCGTGGGTGAGCATGGCGATCCAGACCACCAGGGCTGCCGCCGCCCACAGGCCGGAGGCGAGAAAGAACGGCCGGAAGCCCAGGGAGAGGAAGGCCGGCGTGGTGCGGGCCGGGTTGGCGAGGGCTTCGGCACGGGCGGCGGCACGAGACATTGTCAGGCATCCTTCTCCGGGTGGTCGCTGCCGATAATATGCGCCCGGCGCACCTCGGTGAGATAGGACAGGGTCAGCGACACCCAGACGATGCCGTAGAGCAGCATGAAGCAACTGGAATAGACGCCGGTGAGGTCGAGCAGGATGCCGAACAGAATCGGCAGCAGGAAGCCGCCGAGGCCGCCGGCCAGACCGACGATGCCGGAGACCGGGCCCATGTTGGTGGGGAAATCGTCGCTGAGGTATTTGAAGGTGGAGGCCATGCCGCAGGCCAGCGCCACGCCGAGCACGAACAGCAGCGAGGTGAACGCCCAGACCGGCAGGCCGATGTCGAACGAGGCCGGGCCGCGGATGGTGTGGATGGTGAGCTGGGTTTGCGGGTAGGAGAGCAGGAACAGGCAGATCCAGGCGACCCACAGCACCCACCAGGTGACGCTCTGCGCGCCGAAGCGGTCGGACAGGTAGCCGCCGAGGGCGCGCAGTACGCCGGCCGGCAGCGCGAAGCTGGCCGCCAGCAGCGCGGCGTGGCCGATCGACATCTTGTATTCATTGACGAAATACATCGGCATCCAGATCGAGACGGCGGTAAAACCGCCGAACACCACCGAGTAGTACTGGCAGTATTTCCAGATGCGCGGATCGCGTAGCACCGCGAGTTGCTTGCTGAGCGAGCCGGCCTTGCCGGTGCGGCCGGGGTCGGGGGCGGCGAGGAACCAGAACAATACTGCGGTAACCAGGAGTGTTGCCGCGTAGACCTTGGGGACACTCTGCCAGCCATAGGCCGCCACCAGCGGCGGGGCGACGAACATGTTGATGGCAGCCCCGGTGGTGCCGGCGCCGAACACGCCCATCGCCAGGCCCTTTTTGCTGGGCGGGAAGAAGCGCGACACATACGGCGTGCCGACCGCGAACGAGGCGCCGACCAGGCCGAGCGCCAGGCCGAGCAGCAGGAACTGCCACAGCGCGGTGGCGTAGGCGGAAATCCACAGCGGCACGGCGCAGCCGACCAGCAGCGTGAACATCACGATGCGGCCGCCGAACCGGTCGGTCCAGATGCCGAGCGGCAGGCGGAACAGCGCGCCGGTCAGCACCGGGGTGGCGGTGAGCAGGCCGAATTCGGAGTTGTTGAGCCCGAGTTCGCGGCGAATCGGGATGCCGGTGACGCCGAACATCAGCCAGGCGGCGAAGCAGACGGCGAAGGCGAAGGTGCTGATCAGCAGCACGCGGAGCGCCAGACCGGGGGGCATGGGGGCGGCGGGATCCATGGTCGGGATTTCCTGTGGTGGGGCGGCGGTGGCGGGCATGATTCGCGGGACGGTGGGCATGCGGCGGGCGGGGGATGGTGATGGGCGCGGCGCGACCGTCTCCTGTAGCAGAAATTCATAGCACGCACGAGGTTGACGCATATCGTTCGAAGCGTATCGTCTGATCGATGTACGCCTATCGCGCATTGATATGGATCAATGCGACGCAGTCCGTGTTGGTGCTTGATTGATTGTGGAGCGGACTGGCCGGGCCTTGGAGCGTCACCGCGAAACGAAGGAAACCAGCATGAGCCACTTTCTTGATCGGCTGAGCTATTTCAAGCGCAAGGACGCCACCTTCGCCAACGGGCACGGCATCACCACCACCGAGCCGCGCACCTGGGAGGACGGCTATCGGCAGCGCTGGCAGCACGACAAGATCGCCCGCTCGACGCATGGGGTGAATTGCACCGGCGGCTGTTCGTGGAAAATCTACGTCAAGGGCGGCATCGTCACATGGGAGACGCAGCAGACCGATTATCCGCGCACCCGGCCCGATCTGCCGAACCATGAGCCGCGCGGGTGTTCGCGCGGCGCCAGCTACTCGTGGTACCTGTATTCCGCCAACCGGGTGAAATATCCGATGGTGCGCGGGCATCTGCTGCGGATGTGGCGCGAAGCGCGGGCGACGATGACGCCGGTGGCGGCCTGGGCGTCGATCGTCCAGGATGCCGGCAAGCGGGCGAGCTATACCAGCAAGCGCGGGCTGGGCGGGCTGGTGCGGGCGAAATGGGACGAGGTGAACGAGATCATCGCCTCGGCCAATGCCTATACCATCAAGACGCATGGGCCGGATCGGGTGGTCGGGTTCTCGCCGATTCCGGCGATGTCGATGGTGTCGTTCGCCTCCGGTGCGCGGTATATTTCGCTGCTTGGCGGTGTGATTCTGTCGTTCTACGACTGGTATTGCGACCTGCCGCCGTCCAGCCCGCAGACCTGGGGCGAGCAGACCGATGTGCCGGAGAGTGCTGATTGGTACAATGCCGGGTATCTGATCATTTGGGGCTCCAACGTGCCGCAGACCCGCACGCCGGACGCGCATTTCTTCACCGAGGTTCGCTACAAGGGCACCAAGGCAGCGGTGGTGTCGCCGGATTACGCTGAGGCGACCAAGTTTGCCGATGTCTGGCTGCATCCGAAGCAGGGCACCGATTCGGCGCTGGCGATGGCGATGGGGCATGTGATCCTGCGGGAATACCACCTGCAGAAAACCGTGCCGTATTTTAACGACTATATCCGGCAATACAGCGACATGCCGCTGCTGGTGCGGCTGGTGAAGAAGGACGGGCGGTATATTCCCGACCGCATGGTGCGGGCCGAGGATTTCGTGGGGGCGCTGGGCGAGAGCAATAATCCAGCCTGGAAGACTATCGGTTTGGACGGCGAGGGCAATCCGGTGGTGCCGCTCGGCTCGGTGGACTTCCGCTGGGGCGAAGAGGGCAAGTGGAACCTGGAGGAGCGGCGCAGCGATGGGGCGGCAACCACGTTGCAGCTCAGCCTGATCGATGGCGGCAGCACCGAAGCGGTGGCATTCCCGTATTTCGGCGGCACCACGTCGAATGATTTCGTCGCCACCGAGCATCCTGACGTGGCGCTGCGCAACGTGCCGGTGCGCAAGCTGGCGCTGAAGGACGGCGAGACGCTGGTTGCCACGGTGTTCGACCTGATGTGCGCCAATTACGGGCTGGACCGCGGGCTGGGCGGCGGCGGCGTGGCGTCGGACTATGACGCAGACGAGCCGTACACGCCGGCCTGGGCGGAGCGGGTGACCGGGGTGCCGCGCGCCAATATCATCCATGTGGCGCGGGAATTCGCCGACACCGCGGAAAAGACCAACGGCCGCTCGATGGTGATCCTGGGGGCCGGGATCAATCATTGGTACCATATGGATATGACCTATCGCGGCATCATCAACATGCTGGTGTTCTGCGGTTGCGTCGGCCAGTCCGGCGGCGGCTGGTCGCATTATGTCGGCCAGGAGAAGCTGCGGCCGCAGACCGGCTGGATTCCGGTGACCTTCGGGCTGGATTGGAGCCGGCCGCCGCGGCACATGGCCGGCACGTCGTTCTTCTACATGCACAGCGATCAGTGGCGCTACGAGACGATCAGCATATCCGACATCCTGTCGCCGACCGCGCCGGAAGGCGACTGGTCGGGCTCGATGATCGATTACGACGTGCGCGCGCAGCGGATGGGCTGGCTGCCGTCGGCGCCGCAACTGAAGCAGAACCCGCTCTCCATCGCCGCCAGCGCCAAAGAGGCGGGGCAGGAGCCGAAGGAATATGTCGCGCAGGCGCTGCAATCCGGTGCGTTGCAGATGGCCTGCGAGGACCCGGACGATCCGGCCAACTGGCCGCGCAACATGTTTGTCTGGCGGTCCAACGTGCTGGGCTCGTCGGGCAAGGGGCATGAGTATTTCCTCAAGCATCTGCTCGGCACCACCAACGGGCTGCTGGGCAAGGATCTCGGCGCCCAGGGCGGCGCGATGCCGCAGGAGGTGAAGTGGCACGACAGCGCGCCCGAGGCGAAGCTTGACCTGCTGGTGACGTTGGATTTCCGCATGTCCACCACCTGCGTCTATTCCGACATCGTGCTGCCGACCGCCACCTGGTACGAGAAGGATGATATGAACACGACGGATATGCATCCGTTCATTCATCCGCTGACCGCGGCGGTGGACCCGGCCTGGGAGTCGCGCACCGACTGGGACATCTACCGGGGCCTGGCGAAGGCGTTCTCCGCAGTGTGCCCCGAGGTGCTGGGGGTTGAGACCGATGTGGTGCTGACGCCGATGCAGCACGACAGCCCGGACGAACTGGCGCAGCCCTATGGGGTGGCGGACTGGAAGCGCGACGGCACCATGCCGGTGCCGGGCGTCACGATGCCTTCCGTCACCGTGGTGGAGCGCGACTATCCCAATATCCACGCGATGTACACCGCACTCGGGCCGAAGCTGAAGGCGCTGGGCAACGGCGGCAAGGGGATCCAGTGGGATACCACGCATGAGGTCGATTTCCTCGCCAGGCTGAACGGTGCGGTGCGCGGCGGCGTGGCAGACGGGCAGCCTCGGTTGCACACCGCGATCGATGCGATCGAGACCATCCTGAGCCTGGCGCCGGAGACCAATGGCGAGGTGGCAGTGAAGGCGTGGGAGGCGCTGGGCCGCAAGACCGGGCGCGAGCATACCCATCTGGCCCGCGCCAAGGAGGACGAGAAGATCCGCTTCCGCGACATCGTCGCCCAACCGCGCAAGATCATCACCTCGCCCACCTGGTCGGGGATCGAGAGTGACAAGGTATGCTACAACGCCGGCTATACCAACGTGCATGAGCTGATCCCGTGGCGAACCTTGAGCGGGCGACAGCAGCTTTACCAGGATCACCTGTGGATGCGCGCGTTCGGCGAGGCGCTGGTGACCTGGCGGCCGCCAGTGAACACCCGCGGCCTGACGCAGGTCGAAGGCAAGTACAGCAACGGCAACCCGGAGATCGCGCTGAACTTCGTCACCCCGCACCAGAAATGGGGCATCCACAGCACCTATACCGACAATCTGCTGATGCTGACGCTGAGCCGCGGCGGGCCGATCGTCTGGATCAGCGAGATCGACGCGCGGCGGATCGGGGTTGCCGATAACGACTGGATCGAAGCCTACAACACCAACGGCTCGCTGGTGGCGCGCGCGGTGGTGTCGCAGCGGATCAATGCGGGCATGGCAATGATGTATCACGCGCAGGAGAAGATCACCAACATCCCGGGCAGCGAGGTGACCCGCCATCGCGGTGGCATCCACAACTCGGTGACGCGCATCGTGATGAAGCCGACGCATCTGATCGGCGGTTACGCGCAGTTGGCCTATGGGCTGAATTATTACGGCCCGGTCGGCTCCAACCGCGACGAGTTCATCATCATCCGGCGCATGGACAAGATCGACTGGCTGGACGGCAGCCCGGTCACCCAGCAAGCCCGCAAGCAGGAGGTCGTATCATGAAGGTGCGCGCGCAGATCGCGATGGTGATGAACCTCGACAAGTGCATCGGCTGCCATACCTGCTCGGTCACCTGCAAGAATGTGTGGACCAGCCGCGAGGGCATGGAATACGCCTGGTTCAACAATGTGGAGACCAAGCCGGGCGTCGGCTACCCGAAGGACTGGGAGAACCAGAAGCGCTGGAAGGGCGGCTGGAAGCGCCGGCGCAACGGCAAGATCGTGCCGCGGATCGGCGGCAAATGGCGGGTGCTGGCCAACATCTTCGCCAACCCCGACCTGCCGGAGATCGACGACTACTACGAGCCGTTCACCTTCGACTACGCGCATTTGCAGGAGGCGCCGGAGGGCAAGTTCATGCCGACCGCGCGGCCGCGTTCGCTGGTCAGCGGTGAGCGGATGGAGAAGATCGAATGGGGGCCGAACTGGGAGGAAATCCTCGGCGGTGAGTTCGCCAACCGTTCCAAGGACTACAACTTCGAAGGTGTGCAGAAGGAAATCTACGGCGAGTTCGAAAACACCTTCATGATGTATCTGCCGCGGTTGTGCGAGCACTGCCTCAACCCGGCCTGTGTCGCGGTCTGTCCCTCCGGCGCCATCTACAAGCGCGAGGAGGACGGCATCGTCCTGATCGACCAGGACAAGTGCCGCGGCTGGCGGATGTGCGTCTCGGGCTGCCCGTACAAGAAGATCTACTACAACTGGTCGTCGGGCAAATCCGAGAAATGCATCTTCTGCTATCCTCGCATCGAGGCCGGGCAGCCGACGGTGTGCTCGGAGACCTGCGTCGGGCGCATCCGCTATCTCGGCGTCATCCTGTACGACGCCGACCGCATCGAGGAAGCCGCCTCGGTGAAGGATGAGGGTGATCTTTACGAAGCCCAGCTCAGCGTGTTTCTCGACCCCAACGATCCGGCGGTGCAGGCGCAGGCGCGGCTGGACGGCGTGCCCGAGTCCTGGCTCGATGGCGCGCGGCGCTCGCCGGTCTGGAAGATGGCGATGGAGTGGAAGATCGCCTTCCCGTTGCATCCGGAATACCGCACCCTGCCGATGGTGTGGTACGTGCCGCCGCTGTCGCCGATCCAGGCCGCCACCGCGAAGGGCGATCTCGGCACTGTCGGCGGCATGCCGGACGTGAAATCGCTGCGCATTCCGGTGCAGTACCTCGCCAACCTGCTCACCGCCGGGCGCACCGAGCCGGTAACCAGGGCGCTGGAGCGGATGCTGGCGATGCGCGGCTATATGCGCGCCAAGACGGTCGACGGGGTGATCGTCGATTCGATCGCCGAGCGGGTCGGGCTGACCGGCCAGATCATCGAGGATATGTATCAACTGCTGGCGATCGCCAATTACGAGGATCGCTTCGTCATCCCGACCGCGCATCGCGAAACCGGCGCCGATACCTTCCAGATGCGCGGCTCCTGCGGCTTCTCGTTCGGTGACGGCTGCTCGGGCAGCAACACCACCGGCCTGTTCGACGCCAAGAAGGCGAGAAACCCGGTGGAGATGGTGTGATGGCACGCAGCTATCGCGCCCTCGGCGCATTGCTCGGCTACCCCACGGTGGAATTGCAGGCGGCGACTGAGGAGATCGCCGGCGTGCTGGCCCAGGAGGGGCTGGTGGCGGCGCCGCAGCGTGCCGCGATCGACCGCCTGCTGGCCGAACTGGCCACTGGGGACATCTATGCGTTGCAGGAGAGCTACTTCACGCTGTTCGATCGCAGCCGCACGCTGTCGCTGCATCTGTTCGAGCATGTGCACGGCGAGAGCCGCGATCGCGGCCAGGCGATGGCCGATCTGATCGCGCATTATCGCGAACACGGCTACGAGCCGACCGCCACCGAGTTGCCCGACTATCTGCCGCTGTTCCTGGAATTCCTCTCGGTGCTGCCGGCGCAGCAGGCGCAGGCGCTGCTGGCCGAGCCGGCCGGCATCCTGCAGACCATTGCGGAACGGCTGGTGCTGCGCCGCAGCGCCTATGCCGCGGTGTTCCAGGCGCTCGGCGCGATTGCCAAGGCGCCGCCGGTGCAGCTTGCCGACACCGAGATCGAGGACCCGAATGATCTGGAGGCGCTGGATGCCGCCTGGGAAGAAGCGGCGGTGCAGTTCGGACCCGGCGAGCAGCTTGACGATTGCGGCGTCGATCGCCTGCGCAGCCGGCTGCGTGCCGCCACGCGCGACGCTTCCGCTTCCACCTCCGCCTGAGGAGATGCCGTGATGGACCACTATATCAACACGCTGCTGTTCGGCTGGTACCCCTATGTGTGCCTGACCGTGCTGCTGCTCGGCAGCCTCGTGCGCTTCGACAAATCGCAATACACTTGGCGCAGCGGGTCGAGCCAGTTGCTGCGCAAGCGGCAATTCCGCTGGGGCTCCAACCTGTTTCATGTCGGCGTGCTGATCGTCATCCTCGGCCATTTCGCCGGCTTCCTGCTGCCCGAGCCGATCGCCGAGTGGCTGATGAGCCCGGCACAGCATGAACTGCTCGCCATGGTGGTGGGCGGGCTGGCCGGCATCGTCGCCATCATCGGCCTGTCGATCCTGATCCATCGCCGGCTGACCGACCCGCGCATCCGTGCCACCAGC
>DATJEA010000462.1:0-2170 GCA_035497095.1 Acetobacteraceae bacterium
CGCGACTGGCCGATCGTCTCAGGGCGACTGTCTGATTTTGGTGGTGGTGGTGGTAGTCGTCGGCATGACCGGGGCGCTCTGCTGAACCGTGGTCCGCTCGGTGCGGGTCGTGGTGCCGCCATCCGAGCAACCGGCCATCAGCAGGCCAATGCAGGACAACAGACCCACGACCACGAAAGCGGGGACGAGGCGGCCCCGGCGGCTGTCCGGTATGTTCATGTGGATGCTCCTGCGTTTCAATTCTTGATGGTCGTCTGAGTGGTGGTGCTCGACGACAGCGGCGGCGGCGGCGGCGCGCCGGTGGTGGTGGTGACGCTGTCCGAGGCGACGCCGTTGCTGTTCGGATAGGTCGTCTGGCTGGACGAACTGCGCGAGCCGTCGGAATTGATCACGTCCTGGCTGTGCGTGGTGCTGAGCGTGCCGGTGGGCGGGGCGACGATCAGCGGGGTCGGCGCGCCGGGCGTGACCGTGGTGGTGCTCTGCGTGCTGGTGGTCTGCGCCATCGCCGTGCCGGCGAGCAACAGCAGCGCCGCGGCGGCGAGCAGTGAGGTCTTCATGTCGAGACTCCTGATGCGCGGAAGCGGCCGAATGCCGGCCACCTCGCCTGAGCTAGATGGCCACCCGGCGAAATCCGTAACAGGACCGGAATCTACCTAGACCCCGCTTCCGACCGGCCGATGCGGCCAGCCGCGTCGCGTGGCGGCGCCCGGCGCCGGCGACTAGGTAGATTCCGAACCTCCCGGCCGGGCGCGAAATCACGCAATCTCCGCGTTCAAAGGCCGCCTGGCGCCAGCAGCCATGGCAACGATGCCGCTTCGGCGGCGGGTGAGGCAGCGGGGCCAGCCGCCGCCGGAGGATGAGCCGTGATTGGACGCGCGACGACGCTACGCAAGCAACCCCCGATGCCGCGACCGCGCCATGCCGCGCGGCCGGACGATGAACTCTGGCTGGTTTCGCAGATCGCGCCGGAATGTGGCGCCGTGATGTTCGATCGGCTGCATCTGCTGTTGCGCTTGCCGCTCTGGAACATCGCCTTGCCCTGGCTGCCGCCGGCGCGGCACTGGACGCTCGGCGGCGCATCGCATGACGAGCATCTGCACCGGCCCTGCCTGCCCCGCGTGCCCCGGCAAACCGGCCGCCGCCATCGCCGCCCCCTGGCGCCGCGCCGCGCCAAGCGAGCGGACCGCCGGCCATAACGACCCCCCGAGCGAGCGTGCGTTGGGCCGGTGGAAAAACCCGCACATCTCGCGCGACCGCGCTTGCCTGCCAACCACCTCGCCAATACCGGATTTTCGAATTTCCGGCCGAGCGGAGTATATAATGGTTCGAAAAGCGCCAATGCGCCGGCTCGTGAAGGGACGCCATGCCGCCGGACAGCGAGTCTGAAACCGAGACGCCGATGCACCAGCAGCCGGGCGACGGTGCCGCGCGGCCATTCCCGATCGTCGCCATCGGCGCGTCGGCCGGCGGCCTGGAGGCGTGCAGCAAGCTGCTCGACGTGCTGCCGCCGGCCTCCGGCATGGCCTTCGTCGTGGTGCAGCATCTCGACCCGACACATGAGAGCCTGCTGGTGACGCTGCTCGGCGCGCATACCGCGATGCCGGTGGTGCAGGCGGCGGACGGCATGGCGCTGCGGCCGGACCATGTCCATGTCATCCCGCCCGGCAGCTACCTCGCGGTGCGCCAGGACACGCTGCTGCTGTCGCAGCCGAGCGCGCAACGCGGCGCGCGGATGCCGTTCGACTACCTGTTGAAATCGCTGGCCACCAACGCCGGCGGGCGCACCGTGGCGGTGGTGCTCTCCGGCAGCGGCAGCGATGGCAGCCAGGGCGTCTCGGCGGTCCGCGACGCCGGCGGCCTGGTGGTCGCGCAGGACCCGATGGAAGCGGGCTATGACGGCATGCCGCGCAGCGCGATCGCCACCGGCGCGGTGGACAAAGTGCTGCCGCTCGCCGCGATTCCGGCGGCGCTGGCCGGCTTCGCGCAACGCCAGACGGCGCGGGCGGCCGACCCGGCCACCGGCAAGCCGAGCGAGGACTGGCTGGGCGCCATCGTCGACCTGCTGCGCAAGAAAGCCGCACATGATTTTCGCCTCTACAAGCCGGGCACGCTGCGCCGCCGGGTGGAGCAGCGGATGGGCCGCGCCGGCATCGAGGCCACCGAGTTCCAC
>DATJEA010000463.1:0-6742 GCA_035497095.1 Acetobacteraceae bacterium
TGCTGCGCGCCAACGGCGTCACCCAATTCGCCTATGTCCCCGACGCCGGCCACACCGTGCTGATCAACCGTTCGCTGGCCGATCCGGACGCGCATTCGGTGGCGCTCACCACCGAGGAGGAGGGCGTGGCGCTGCTGGCCGGGGCCGATCTCGGCGGCGGTCGCGGCGTGCTGCTGATGCAGTCGAGCGGCGTCGGTAACACCATCAACATGCTGTCGCTGACCACCGGCGGCAAGTTTCCGCTGCTGACACTGGTCTCGATGCGTGGCGATTTCGGCGAGGGCAATCCCTGGCAGTTCCCGATGGGCCGCGCGACGCCGAAGGTGCTGGAGGCGATGGGGGTGATCGTGCTGCGCGCCGATGCGCCGGAGGATGTGATCCCGACCGTGAGCGCCGCGCTGACCATGGTGTTCCAGTCCGGCGAGGCGGTCGCCGTGCTGCTCGGCCAGCGCCTCATCGGCGCCAAGAAGTTCTGAGGGGGACAGCGGACATGGCACAATTGAACAAGCTCTCCACCTCCAACCTGCCGGCCGCGACGCTGGACCGGCGGCAGGCGGTGCCGGCGCTGATCGAGCACCCGGAGGATTTCCTGATGATCGGCGGCCTGGCCGGCGCCGCGCAGGAGCTCGCGGCGATGACCGGCGATTGCGACGCGCTGTTCCCGCTGGCCGGCGCGATGGGGGCGGCGCCGATGATGGGCCTCGGCCTCGCTCTGGCGCAGCCGCAACGCCGGGTGCTGGTGTCCACCGGCGACGGTGAACTGCTGATGAATCTTTCGGCACTGGCCACCATCGCTTTGCTGGCGCCGAAGAACCTCTCGATCATCTGCGTCGATAACGGCCATTACGGCGAGACCGGCAACCAGGACAGCCATACCGGCATGGGGGTGCGGCTCGACATCGTCGCCACCGGCTGCGGCTTCGCCAGCGTGCATATCATCAACACCGAGACCGACATGGAGGAGGGCCGCCGCCTGCTGCGCGAGGAGGGGCTGTGCTTCATCCTGCTGCGGGTGAAGGAGGGCCTGCCGCTGAAGACCTCGCACTCGCACAACCCGATCGTGATCCGCAACCGCTTCCGCAAGGCCCTGCTGGGCACGGAGTAGCAGCCAATGAGCAGCCCGCCCGCCAACCCCTATCTGATGCCGCGGCAAGACTGGCTGGACCGGCTGAGCGAGCCGGCGCTGGAGCCCTCGCTGCCGATCATCGACCCGCACCACCATCTGTGGGACCGGCCGGGCTGGCGCTATCTGCTGCCCGACCTGCTGGCCGACCTCGCCACCGGGCATAACATCCTGGCCACCGTGTTCGTGCAGGCGCGCGCCTTCCATCGCGCCAGCGGTCCGGACGAATTGAAGCCGCTGGGCGAGACCGAGTTCGTCAACGGCGTGGCGGCGATGAGCGCCAGCGGCGTGTATGGCCCGTCGCGGGTCTGCGCCGGTATCGTCGGGCATGTCGATTTGCGGCTGGGCGCGCGTGCCGCCGATGTGCTGCAGGCGCATATGCGGGCGGCCGGCGACCGCTTTCGCGGCATCCGCCACATCGTCGCCTGGGACGCCGATCCGGAGCTGCTGAACCCCGGCAATCCGGCGCCTGCCGGGCTGCTGCTGGACGCCAGATTCCGCGAGGGCTTCGCCTGCCTGGCGCCGCTCGGCCTGTCGTTCGACGCCTGGCTCTACCAGCGGCAGATCGACGAGTTGACCGACCTGGCCCGCGCCTTCCCCGCGACCCGCATCGTACTGAACCATTTCGGCGGCCCGCTCGGCATCGGCGCCTATCAGGGCCAGCGGGAGGCGCTGTTCCCGGAATGGGCGGCCTCGATCCGCCGGCTCGCCGCCTGCCCGAACGTGTTCGCCAAGCTCGGCGGCCTCGGCATGCGGATCAACGGCTTCGGCTTCGAGGCGGCGGCCGACCCGCCGGGCTCGGACGCGCTGGCCGCCGCCTGGAGGCCGTATATGCACACCGCGATCGAGGCGTTCGGCCCGGCGCGCTGCATGTTCGAAAGCAACTTCCCGGTCGACAAGGGCAGCTACAGCTACGGCGTGTTCTGGAATGCCTGCAAGAAACTGGCGTCCGGCGTCAGCGCCAGCGAAAAGGCCGATCTGTTCGCCGGCACCGCCGCCCGCTTCTACCGCCTCACTCTCAATGGAGACGCCCGATGAACGCCCCTGATCGCCTGCGCGCGCTGCTGGCAGCGGAACCCGGCCTCGTCATCATGCCCGCGGTGTGGGACGGGCTCTCCGCCAAGCTGACCGCCGCCGCCGGCTTCAAGACCGCGTTCCTGTCCGGCTCCTGCGTCGCCGCCAGCCGGCTCGGCGGGCCGGATCTCGACCTGATCTCGTTCGGCGAGATGTTCGACAGCTTCAACATGGTGCACGGCGCCGCGCCCGACCTGCTGGTGCTGGCCGATGGCGACCACGGCTACGGCAACCCGATGAACGTGCAGCGCACGGTGCGCGCCTATGGCCGGGCCGGCGCCGCCGCCATCCTGATCGAGGACAAGATCACCCCGCGCGCGCTGACCTCGGCCGGCAAGCCCTGCCTGCCGCGCGAGGAGGCACGGATGAAGATCCGCGCCGCGGTGCAGGCCGCGAAAGACTCCGGCATCTGCATCCTCGCCCGCACCGATTGCCGCCCGACCCAGGGCATCGACGAGGCGGTGGCGCGGATCGAGATGTATGTGCAGGAAGGCGCCGACATCCTGTTCCTCGACAGCCCGGCCGACGACGACGAGGTGCGCCGCGCGGTGGCGGCGGCCGGCGGCAAGCCGTCCTTCGCGGTGCTGTCGCCCGGCGCCAAGCGGGCCTGCCCGTCGCAGACCGAGGCGGCGGCGCTCGGCTTCAAGATCGGCACCTACCCGACCGGCATGCTGTCGCCGTCGGCCGCCGGCATGCAGGCCGGTCTCGCAGCACTGCTCGCCGGCCAGGCGGAGGCGGCCAGCGCGCTGCCCGGCGCCGAGTTGCGCGCCATGCTGGGCTATGCGGATTATGACACCCAGGCGGCGCCGTTCATCGTCAAGACCTGAAATCCCCACCCCGAAAGGATGCCGGATGGGTGTGAAGCGCCTTGGCTATTTCTCACGCCTGCTCGACGACGTGGCGCCTGGCGAGCGCTACCGGCTGGCGCTGGAGCAGATCGTCCACGCCGAACGGCACGGCCTGCACACCGCCTGGGTGGCGCAGCACCATTTCGACGGCAATGAGGGCGGGCTGCCATCGCCGTTGGTGTTCCTCAGCCAGGTGGCGGCGCATACCAGCCGCATCCGGCTCGGCACCGGCATCGTCACGCTGCCGCTCGACAACCCGGTGCGGGTCGCCGAGGACGCCGCGGTGCTCGACCTGCTGTGCGGCGGGCGGCTGGAGGTCGGCGTCGGCAGCGGCGGAACGCCATCCTCGTTTGCCGCGTTCGGGCTGGATAGCTCGGCACGCGGCGAGATTTTTGCCGCCAACCTGCAAACCCTGCGCGGCGCCTGGCGTGGCGAACCGCTGGGCGGCAGCAGCAACCGGCTCTATCCGCCTGCCCCGCATCTCGACCGCCGGGTCTGGCAGGCGACCTTCTCGGTGGAGGGTGGCCGGCGCGCCGGGATGGCCGGCGACGGCCTGATGCTGTCGCGCACCCAGCCGCGCCCGGCCGACGCCCCCGGCGCCACGCTGGCAGACATCCAGAACCGGATCATCGATGCCTATCTTGCCGCCCTGCCGCAGGACGTGGCGCCGCGCATCATGGGCTCGCGCAGCGTGTTCGTCGCCGACGACGCCGCCGAGGCCCGCCGGCTCGCCGAGGCCGGCCTGCGCCGCTTCGTCGCCCGTATCAGGGGCATCGGCCGCGATGCGCCCAACGAGGCGCTGGACGCGATGATCGCCCGCTACGACGCGCATATCGGCACGCCGCAGCAGGTCATCGCGTCGCTGGCCGCCGATACCACGCTGGAGCGGGTCACCGAGGTTGCGGTGCAGGTGCATTCCGCCGACCCGCCGCACGCCTTCATCCTGCGCTCGATCGAGTTGTTCGCGACCGAGGTGGCGCCGGCGCTGGGCTGGCGATGACTCCCGATGACAGGTATGACTCATGACAATCATGCGTCATACCTGTCTGCCGGACGCCGCTCAGCCCTCGGGCGAAAACAGCTTCCGCAGCGGCAGATGCGCCCGCGCGATCGGCGTCTTGATCACGATATAGCTGAAGTATTTGGCGATCCCGGCCGGCCCCTCCAGCAGTCCTTCGATCACCGCCTGGTACTGCGCCACGCCGCTTGTGGTGAACTTGATCAGGTAGTCGTAGCCGCCGCTGACCAGATGGCACTCCACCACTTCCTCCACCTTGGCCAATACTGATTCGAAGCGACGGAAATCCTCGCGCCGATGGTCGTTCAGCGTCACCTCGGTGAACACCACCACCGCATCGCCCAGCTTGGCCAGATCCAGCAGCGCGCTGTAGCCGGTGATATAGCCGGCCTCCTCCAGCCGCCTTGTGCGTTGCAGGCAGGGGCTCGGCGACAGGCCGACGGCTGCCGCCAGGTCGACATTGGTCATCCGCCCCCGGCGCTGCAACTGCGCCAGGATGTTGAGGTCGATCCGGTCGATCCGCCCGCCGCCCAGCCCGGTCATGTGCCCGAATTTCATCCTGCTGCGCCGGTATCATGACCGCGAGATTGGCGCAGCGGAAGTCATGGCCGCAGCTGGGAGGCGAATCCGGTGCGGCGCCTGGCGGCGCTGGCACCGCGCGGCGGGGCGGATTCGCTGGGAAAACCGGTAAAACTACCTGATTTCGGGAAAATTTTGCGTCCTCGCTGCGATAGTAAGGATTTTGATGTTGTTTGCCGGCAGAATCCGGCGCATGCAATACGCTGATAGTTGCCGGACCAAGCTGTTAATGCCTATATTGTATTTTTAAGGGGATATCGATCGAGATGAGCGACAATGCTGCTGATACTCGACTGCTGGAGCTAACGGCTAAAATCGTATCGGCACATGTGTCGCATAACGCGATGCAGTCCGATGCGTTGCCTACGCTGATCCGCTCGGTGTTCGCCACGCTGTCCGGCGTGGGGCGCGCGGCGGAGCCGGTGGCGGCGCTGGTGCCGGCGGTGCCGATCAAGAAATCGGTGTTCGCCGACCACATCGTCTGCCTGGAAGACGGCAAGAAGCTGAAAATGCTGAAGCGCCACCTGGCCACCGCCTTCCAGTTGACGCCGCAGCAATACCGCGAGCGCTGGGGCCTGCCGGCGGATTACCCGATGGTGGCGCCGGACTATGCCAGCCGCCGCTCCGCGCTGGCCAAGCAGATCGGCCTCGGCCGCCGCGCCGCTGCCGAACCGGCGCCGGCGCCGAAGAAGGCCGGGCGCAAGAAGGCCACCGCCTAGCCCCGATACAGCGGCGGCCGGTGGCATTGCTCCCAGCCGCCGCATTTCTCCACCGTGCGGCCGATGCGCAGCAGGGTCGCCTCGTCGAACCAGCGCCCGGCGAATTGCACGCCGAGCGGCAGGCCGCTGCTGTGCAGCGCGACCGGCAGCGCCAGGGCCGGATGGCCGGTGAGATTGAACTGGATCATCTGCGCCAGCGCACGGGCGGCAATCGGGTCGCGCGGGGTGTCGAAACGCGGCGCGGTGGTCAGCAGATTGGCGGTCAGCAGTGCGTCGTGGCGGGCGAGCACGGTATCCACCGCGTCGGTCAACGTGCGGCGCATGCGCTGGGCCTGCAGCAGATCGGTGGCGGTGAGGTTGGCGCCGAGGACCAGGGACTGGAAGGTATCACGGCCGTACTCCTGCGGGCGGTTGCGCAGGTCCTTGGCGTGGAGGGCGAACGCCTCGGCGTGCAGGATCACCCGGCCGGCGGCGGCGAACAGCGCGTAATCCGGCAGCACTACGTCCTCCACCCGGGCGCCGGCCTCGCGCAGCACGCTGGCGGTATGGTCGATCGCCGCCAGCGCCTCGGCATCGGCGCCGGGCACGCCGGTGAACCAGGCGCGCGGAATGCCGATGCGCAGGCCGGCGACGCCGTGCTCCAGATGGCTCAGATAGTCCCCCACCGGCACATCGGCGCTGGCGGGGTCGAGCGGGTCGTGGCCGGCGATCACCTGCAACGCCAGCGCCGCATCGCGCACCGTGGCCGCCAGCGGGCCGCAATGGTCCATGCTCCAGGCCAGCGGCTGCACGCCGCGCCGGCTGACCCGGCCATAGCTGGGCTTCAGCCCGACCACGCCACAACACGCCGCCGGGTGGCGGATCGAGCCGCCGGTGTCCGACCCCAGCGCAAACCGCACCATGCCGGCGGCCACCGCGGCGGCTGAGCCGGAGGAGGAGCCGCCAGGCACATGCTCGCGGTTCCATGGATTGCGCGGCGGCGGGAATGGCAGGTCGAAACTCGGCCTGCCGATGGCGAATTCATGCGTGCCGGTCTTGCCGACCAACAGCGCGCCCGCCAGTCGCAGCCGCTCGGCGACCTGGCAGTCGGCCGCCGGCATATGCTCCTCGCGCAGCCTGGAGTGGCAGGTGGTCCGGATGCCGGCGGTGTCGTAGATGTCCTTCAGCGCATAGGGCACGCCAGAGAGCAGGCCCGGCGCCTCGCCCTCGGCCAGCCGCGCCTCAACGATGCGCGCCTCGGCCAGGGCGCGGGCCGGGGTGACGGTGATGAAGGCGTCGAGCAGGTGATCAACCGCGTTGATCCTGGCGATCGCCGCCTTGGCCGCCGCGGTCGGAGTGGTCATGGGCCGTCCAGCGGATCGGGGCGGAAGGCATGCGCCGG
>DATJEA010000464.1:0-10510 GCA_035497095.1 Acetobacteraceae bacterium
CGGCGGGCGGTGGCGGTCATCGGCATGAAGCAAGCAAGGCGGGGCGCTGCCCCGAACCCCGCCAAGGGCTAAGCCCTTGGAACCCCCGACTCTGATTGCCTATGGGCAGAGGAGGCCTAGGTACGGGTTGCAACCCGTACCTAGGCCCCCTCTGCCCATAGGCAATCCGAAGTTTCGAGGTCCAGGGGCTCGGCCCCTGGTGGGGGTCCGGGGGCAACGCCCCCGCCTTGCTTGCCTCCGTGCCGATCACCCCATCCGCTCCACCAGGTGCCCGATGACGTCGGCCAGCGTCACGCCGCGGGCGCGGGCTTCGTAGTTGAGTGACATGCGGTGGCGCAGCACGGGGGGAGCGAGGGCGGCGACGTCGTCGATGCTGGGGGCCAGGCGGCCGTCCAGCAGGGCGCGGGCGCGGCTGGCGAGCATCAGGGCCTGGGCGGCGCGCGGGCCGGGGCCCCAGGCGACGTAGTCGCGCACCAGGTCGCTGTCGCTGGTTTCCGGCCGGCCGCTGCGCACCAGCGCCAGGATGGCGTCGAGCACCGATTCGCCGACCGGCAGCCGGCGGATCAGCGCCTGGGCGGCGAGCAGCGCCTCGGCGGTCATCGCCTGCTGCGGCGCGGCGACGGCGGCGCCGGTGGTGGCCAGCAGCATCGAGCGTTCGGCGGCAAGCTCCGGGTAGGTGACGCGGATTTCCAGCAGGAAGCGGTCGAGTTGCGCTTCCGGCAGCGGGTAGGTGCCTTCCTGCTCGATCGGGTTCTGCGTCGCCAGCACGTGGAACGACCGTGGCACCAGGTATTCGGTGCCGCCGATCGCCACTCGTTGCTCCTGCATTGCCTGCAACAGGGCCGACTGGGTGCGCGGGCTGGCGCGGTTGATCTCGTCGGCCATCAGCAACTGGCAGAACACCGGGCCGGGCACGAAGCGGAACTGCCGCGTGCCATCCGGCAATTCGTCCAGCACCTCGCTGCCGAGGATATCGGCCGGCATCAGGTCGGGGGTGAACTGCACCCGCTTGGAGTCGAGCCCCAGCACCACCGCCAGCGTTTCCACCAGTTTCGACTTGCCGAGCCCCGGCACGCCGACCAGCAGCACGTGGCCGCCGGAGAGCAGCGTGATCAGCGTCTGGTCCACCACCTCCTGCTGGCCGTGGATGGCGTGGCCGATCTCGGCGCGGACCGCGGCGATGGTATGGCCCAGCGCCTCCACGTCGGCCAGAACGTCGTCGGCATGGGCATCGGGGGACGCAAAGGGCGGAGCGGGCATGGCGGGTTCCTGCGACGGAAACGGGCGAGGAGGGGCGGCTGGCAAGCAAGATGGCACCAGGGCCGGGCCAAACTAGGGCCTATCGCCGCCGCGGTAAGCCGATTTCTGCGCACATGGCGCCTTCGTCATGTTGCGGCCTGATTCCATGTTTAACGTTTCTGGCTCTTTGCCTCGCGGCGTCATGGTCCCTATATGATGGCCATGGAAAAATTGCAGGCAATCATGGGGACGACAACGTGAACAATGCCGCCGGGAAGCGCGCCGAGCGGACGCGGGCGGCCAGCCCCTCCGGGGCGCCCGTCCCAGCCCGTCTGCATGCCGCATCGTCCGGCCTTCGCCGCCCCCCCGCCGAGATGGGCGACCTGCCCTTTCTGATTCG
This sequence comes from Acetobacteraceae bacterium, assembly GCA_035497095.1. Lineage (GTDB taxonomy): Bacteria > Pseudomonadota > Alphaproteobacteria > Acetobacterales > Acetobacteraceae > 70-18. The sequence continues at coordinate 1,640 of DATJEA010000464.1, forward strand.
TCGCGACGGCACCTGGCTGTACCGCGGCACCCCGATCAAGCGCAAGGAGCTGGTCTGCCTGTTCGCCTCGGTGCTGCGGCGCGACGAGTTCGGCGATTTCATCCTGCAAACCCCGGTCGAGCGCGGCCGCATCCAGGTCGAGGACGCGCCATTCGTCGCGGTGGAGCTGTGCTGGGACGGCGACGGCCGCGACCAGACGCTGACCTTCCGCACCAATATCGACCAGGTGCTGGTGGCCGGGCCGGAGCATCCGATCCGCGTCGCGCATGATATCCTGACCTGCGAGCCGACTCCGTATATCCTGGTCCGATCGGGTGCGGCGCACCTGCCGGTAGAGGCGCGGATCGGCCGTGCGGTGTATTATGAACTGGTGGCATTGGCCGAGCCCAAGATCGTCATGGGCCGCAAGATGTTAGGGGTGTGGAGCAGTGGGATGTTTTTTCCGTTGGGTGAGATGCCTGCCCGCTGACCGCCGGCGGCCGTTGCCGGACCTGCCATGAAGCCAGATGAGTTGTGCCGCTGCCTGCGCCTGCTCGGCGAGCCGCCCACCACCGCTCCCACCCCCACGATGACTGCACTGAAAGCGCCCGCCGGCAGCATCAGCGCCGATCGGATCGGCGCGCGCATCGGTTCGGACGACGCCGCCGGTCTGGCGCCCGGCCCGCTGGTGCCGGCCGCGGTGCTGGTGCCGTTCGTGCGCGGCAGCGACCCCGCGGTGCTGCTCACGCTGCGCAATCCGCATTTGACCAAGCACGCCGGCCAGGTCAGCTTCCCCGGCGGCCGCATCGACCCCGGCGACAGCGGTCCGGAATTCGCGGCATTGCGCGAGGCGCATGAGGAGATCGCCCTCAACCCCGCCGATGTGGAGATCACCGGCCGGCTGGGCGACTACGTCACCGGCACCGGCTACAGCATCACCCCGGTGCTCGGCCTGCTGCCGGAGGGGCGGGAGTTGGACGCGCTGCATCTGCGGCCGTCGCCGTTCGAGGTGCAGGCGGTGTTCACGCTGCCGCTGTCGGTGCTGCTGGACCCGGCGGCACCCGAGCGGCGGCGGGCGGAATTCCGCGGCAGCATGCGCGAATTCTGGGTCTGGCCGCACCCGGAGCACTACATCTGGGGCGCCACGGCGGCGATTCTGGTGCATCTGGCCGAGCGGCTGCGCCGGGCGCAGGGGTAGCATCATGGTCGGGCTGGTCGAGATCGTCCTGTTCCTGCTGCCGTTCGGCTTGTTCGCGATGTGGCGGGTGCTGGCGCCGCACGCCACGCGGCTGGCGGTCGCCGGCGCGTTGCTGGCGATGGTGATCGTGGCGTTCGGCGGCGTGACGCTGTATCGCCGCGGGCATATGGAGGCGCATCAGCGCTACATCCCGGCCACCACCCTGCCGGATGGCCGGGTCGTGCCAGGCCATGCTGCACCCTGATTTCCTCGACGATCCAAGGTTGCAGGCGGTGCTGGCCGCGCTGCCCGGGGCTCGACTGGTCGGCGGCTGCGTGCGCGATGCGCTGGCGGGGTTGCCGGTTGCCGATATCGACCTCGCCTGCCCGCTGCCGCCCGAGCGGATGATCAGCGCGTTGCGCGCCGCCGGGCTGCGCGCGCTGCCCACCGGCCTCGCGCACGGCACTATCACTGCGCTGTCGGGCTCCGCGCTCGCCGGCGACGCGCATTTCGAGATCACCACGTTGCGCCGCGACCTCGCCACCGACGGCCGGCACGCCACCGTGGCGTTCACCGATGACTGGCGCGAGGACGCGGCGCGGCGCGATTTCACCATCAACGCGATGTCGCTTTCGGCGATAGGTATGTTGTATGACTATTTCGGTGGTCAATCGGATCTGGCCGCCGGCATCGTCCGCTTCGTCGGCGACCCGGCCACAAGGCTGGCCGAGGATTATCTGCGCCTGCTGCGGTTCTTCCGCTTCCATGCCCGCTACGGTCGCGGCGCGCCCGATCCGGCGGCGCTGGCGGCGATCGAGGGCGCCATCCCCGGCCTTGCCCATTTGTCGCCGGAGCGGGTCTGGAGCGAGCTGAAACGCCTGCTCGCCGCCCCGGCTGCCGCCCCGACCATCGCCCTGATGGACCGCCTCGGCGTGCTGCAAGCCATTCTGCCGGAAGGGTTTTCCGTCGCCGCTCTGGCCGCGCTCGAATCCCGCGGCGCGCCCGCCGCCCCGCTGCTGCGGCTCGCCGCCCTGCTCACCGGCAGCGCCGACGCGCTGGCCGACCGGCTGCGGCTATCCGCCGCCGAGCGGGACGAATTGATCGCCTTGCGCGATGCTCCGGTACCAACCGATCACGACGATGACGCAACACTACGCCGCCTGCTGGCCGATACCCCGCGCGAGATCCTGCTCGGCCGCGCCTGGCTGGCCGGGCTGGGCGAAACCGCACGGCAAAAACTTTTAACCGAAATCGCCCCGGTTTTTCCGCTAAAAGGGCAGGATTTAACGGCATTCGGGGTGCTTCCCGGCCCGGAAATGGGGGTGATTCTGCGCGATCTGCGGCGCTGGTGGATGGCTGGCGGCTGCCGCGCCGACCGCGCCGCATGCCTCTCGGAACTTGCCCGGCGCCGTGCTAACACGCCGCCATGACCCGCATCCTGCATGTCGGAAACGTCCCGACCAGCGCGCGGGACTGCTTTCTGCACAACACCACCGTCAAGCTGAACAATGGCCTGACCCGCAATGGCCATATGGTGATCCAGTTCTCCGATCGCGAAGTGGCCCGCGCCAGCACCATCTTCGGCCATCGCCGCTGGGGCCGGCGCGGGGTGAACGCGGCGCTGCTGGCGTTGTGCCGCGAGGCCCGCCCCGAGTTGCTGCTGCTGACCCACGCCGACATGATCGACGCCGCCACCGTCGCCGCGATTCGCGAGCAGTTACCGGCACTTAAGGTTGTCCAGATCAACGTCGATCCGCTGTTCGAGCCGGACAACATCGCGCGCATCGAGGGCAAGATGGCGGTGGTCGATGCCACCCTGATCACCACCGCCGGCCCGCAACTGGCGGCGCTGGCGCGGCCGGGGCGGGTGGTCGGCTTCCTGCCGAATGCGGTGGACTGGTCGATCGAGACCGGCCAGGCGCATCTGCGCGACCGGCTGGAGTACGACTTCTTCTACGCCTGCGGCAACCCGGCGCGGCCGTTGCGGGTGGTGTGCGGGCGGGCCTGGAACATGGATGATTTCATTCAGGAATTGCTCGCCGCGGTGCCCGGCGCGCGGCCGCTGCTGGGCGGCGCGCTGGGCCGCCCGCATCTGCGCGCCGCCGGCTACCAGACCGCGCTGGAGTCGGTGGCGATCGGGCTGAACATCAGCCGCCGCGCCGATTCATATCTTTACAGTTCCGATAGGCTGGCCCAGATGGCCGGCAACGGGCTGGCGGTGCTGATGGAGCGGGCGACCGGGTATGACACGCTGTTCGACGACGACCAGATGGGATTTTTCTCGTCCTTTGAAGAACTTGCCGAGATGATGCGGCGGCTGATCGCCGAGCCGGCCCGCCGTCGTGCGATCGCCGCCGCCGGGCGGGCGCGCTACCACGCGCTGTTCAACGAGCGCATCATCGCCGGCTATCTGCATGACGTCGCGTTCGGACGCCACGACCCAGCGGGGTACGCATGGCCAACCCTGGCCGGCTGACCGCCACCGCCGACGCGGCGCTGCTGCCGCTGAGCCTGGTGTTCGTCGCCGCCGGGTTCGTGCTGGCGCCGGAGCCGGTCTGGGCGGCGCTGTTCTATGTCGGCGGCGTGCCGCTGCTGCTGTGGCGGGTGCTGCCGGCGATGCGGCCGGCGCTGGGCGAGCCGCTGCTGCTGCTGCCGCTGCTGCTGATCGGCTGGCTGGCACTGACCCTGCTGTGGAGCGCACCGGCCGAGAGCGAGCCGTCGCGCTGGCTGTGGCTATGGAACTGCTTCTGCACGCTGGGTTTTTTCCTCTCCGCGGTGAACCTCGCGGGCAAGGATGGCCGGCGGCTCGCCACTGTGCTGATCGCCGCCGGCGGGCTGAACGCGGCCTGGGCGATCGGCCGGTTTCTCGCCGCTGGCGGCACCGTGGACCGCATGCCCGGCTGGGCGGAAACGCGCCACCCGATCCTGGGTGCGGCGATCATCGGGCTGTGTCTGATCCTGGCGCTCGGCCGGGTTGCCTCGGCGCGCGGCGTGCCGCGGCTGGGGCTGCTGGCGGCGGTGGCGGTGATGGCGGTGTTCATCTGGCTGACCGGCAGCCGTGGCCCGCTGGCGGCGGTGCTGGCCGGCAGCGCGATGCTGCTGTTCGGGCTGCCGTGGCGCTGGGTGCTGGGCGGCGCGCTGGCGCTGCTGGCGGCGGTGCTCGCGGTGCATCTGTACGACCCCAGCATCATCGGTGACGCTGTGCAGCACATGGCCGATCGGGGCTGGAGTCAGCGGCTGGATATCTGGCAGCAGAGCCTGCAGATGATCCGCGCGGCACCGCTGTTCGGCCACGGCCTGACCGCGCTGCTGCCGCGCGCCAAGGACCAGTTTCCGCATGATCTCTATCTGTCGACCTGGCTGTATGGCGGCGCGGTCGGGCTGGCGCTGCTGCTGGCCAGCCTGCTGCTGGTGGCGCGCGGGCTGTGGCGGGCGGCGCCCGTGGGCGCAGTGGCGGGTTGGGAGCGGCTGAGCCTGGCCGGCATGGGCGTCTGCACCTGCGTCGTCGGGCTCACCGATCTCAGCCAGGTGGTCAAGGGGCCGGGGCCGCTGTGGTATATCGTCTGGCTGCCGCTGGCGATGAGCATCGCGTTCATCCGGCGGCAGCGCGGCCGATGAAGCCGATCATCCCGCCGGCCACCACCAGGGCGCTGCTGCTGCGGCTGTGGCGCGAGCGGCTGCGGCATTTTCGCGTTACCATGGCGGTGATCCTGGGGCTGACCATCAGCATGGCCGCCGCCCAGGCCTGCTACCCGCTGGCGATCAACTACGCCTTCACGCTGTTCGCCCGGCAAGACCAGCGCATGCTGTACATCGTGCCGGCGATGATCATCGTGCTCACCAGCATCAAGGCGCTGTCGCAGTATTTCCAGAACGTGCTGGTGCAGAAGGTGTCGCTGCTGACCATTCGCGGCTTGCAGGACAGCATGTTCCGCCACCTGACCGGCGCCGACCTGGCGCGGGTGGAGCGCGAATCGCCGGCCGCACTGACCGCCCGCTTCACCACCGACGCCACCAGCGTGCGCGAGGCGCTGACCCGGCTGGTGAACGGGCTGGCCGACGTGCTGAAGGTGCTCGGCTCGGTGGCGGCGGTGCTGTATATCGACTGGCGGCTGAGCCTGATCGCAGCCGCGCTGTATCCGCTGGCGGTGCTGCCGATCCAGCGTATCGGCCGCCGGCTGCGCCGCTCATCGAGCAGCATGCAGGAGCGCACCGGCGAGGCCGCGACCCTGCTCAACGAGAGCTTCGCGCAGGCCCGCACGGTGCGCGCCTACCGGCTGGAGAACGCCGAGCGGCAGCGCGCCGAGCAGGCCTTCGCGCGGCTCTACCAGGTGCTGCTGAGCATGGCGAAAAGCCGCAGCCGGATCGACCCGCTGCTGGAGGTGATCGGCGGCGCGGCGGTGGCCGCGGTGTTCGCCTATGGCGGCTGGCGGGCCAGCCAAGGCGGGCCGGCGCTGGGCGCCGAGCAGGTCGGCCATTTCACCAGCTTCATCACCGCGCTGCTGCTGGCCGCCCAGCCGCTGCGGGCGCTGGGCAGCCTGAACGCGGCGGTGCAGGAAGGCCTCGCCGGCCTGATCCGGGTCTATTCGGTGCTCGACGAACCGCCCGGCATCGCCGAGACGCCGGGTGCGGCGCCGCTGCCGCCAGGGCGCGGGCGGCTGGAGTTCGACAATGCCGCGTTCGCCTATCCGGACGGGCGGGCCGGGCTGCGCGGGCTCTCCTTCGTCGCCGAGCCGGGGCTGACGGTGGCGCTGGTCGGGCCGTCCGGCGCCGGCAAATCCACCGCGCTGGCGCTGATTCCGCGCTTGCAGGACGTCAGCAGCGGCGCGATCCGGCTCGACGGCGCCGATCTGCGCCAGGTGACGCTGGCCAGCCTGCGCGACGCGATCGCCTATGTCGGCCAGGATGCGCTGCTGTTCGACGACAGCATCGCCGCCAATATCCGCATGGGCCGGCCGGATGCCGATGACGCGGCGGTGCGCGCGGCGGCGCGGGCGGCGGCGGCGGACCAGTTCATCAGCGCCCTTCCGGAGGGCTATGCCACCACCGTCGGGCCGGGCGGGCAGCGGCTTTCCGGTGGGCAGCGGCAGCGTGTGGCGCTGGCCCGCGCGCTGCTGCGCGATCCGCGCATCCTGCTGCTCGACGAGGCGACCAGCGCGCTGGATGCCGAAAGCGAGCAGCTGGTGCAGCAGGCGCTGGCGACCTTGCGCGCCGGGCGGACCACGATCGTGGTGGCGCATCGGCTGTCGACGGTGCGCGACGCCGATCTGGTGGTGGCGATGGCCGAGGGGCGGGCGGTGGAAATGGGCACACATGCCGAGTTGATGGCGCGCGACGGGCTATATGCCCGGCTGGTGCGCACCCAATCATTCAGCAGCGACGCAGCCGCCGAGGTGGCCGATGCCGGATAGCCCGATGTTCTGCGCCGCATTGCTGCTGGCGCTCGCGGCCGCCTCCATCCTGGCGCTGCTGCTGGGCGCGCTGCTGGCGGCCTGGCTGGCGATGGCACGCTTCGCCGCACGGCGGGCGGTGCTGGTGGTGCTCGGCGCGCCGGTGGCGATACCGCCCGGCCTCGCGGTGGCGCTGCTGGCGCCGCATTGGCTGGCCGATGACCGGCTGACCGCCGCCGTGATGCTGGCGGCATGGGCGATCCTGGCCGCACCGCTGGCGCTGCTGCTGAGTCACGGACCACTGGCCGCCGCCTGGGCGCAGCTTGGCCGCGGCCTGCAATCCACCGGCGCCAGCCGCTGGCAGGCGCTCGGGCCGCTGCTGGCCAGCCGGCGCCGCGCGCTGGTGGTGGCCTGGCTGGCGGTGCTGGCACGCGGCCTGGGCGAACTGGCGCTGCTGCCGGTCGCGGTGGCGCCGCTGGTGCCGCTGGCGGGGGCGGCGGTGGTGGCCTTAGTCGCGGTTTGGGTGAGTAAGAAAGGTGTTCTTTTTTGAAAAAAAGAACCAAAAAACTTTAACAACCCTGCACGGGCTATGGAGTGGAGACTCCGAACTCTCCACGGCTACAGCGCCACAGGCCGAATAAAAAGTTTTTTTGCTTCTTTTTGTTCACAACAAGAAGACTTCCTTGCTTACCAGGCAAACCGCGGCAAACACGCCACCGGCGCCAGCCCGGCGTGCCGCGCCGCCGCGTCGATCCGGGCCGGGTCGCCATCGAGTTCGGCGCCGTGGATGCCGCCCAGCACCCAGCAGGCGGCGATGCCGACCGAGGCGGCGCCGGCGATGTCGGTGCGCAGCGCGTCACCGACGGCCAGCACGCGCTCTTTTGGCAGGTCGAGCAGTTCCAGCACCGGGGTGTAGATCGCCGGGTCGGGCTTGCCGATCCAGCGGGCCTGGCCGCCGAGCGCCTCGTAGCGCTGGGTCAGCGCGCCGGCGCAGATCACCCGGGTGCCGCCGCGCAGCACTTCGAGGTCGGGGTTGGCGCACAGCATCGGCAGGCCGGCGGCGCGGCAGGCGGCGAGGGTGTCCTCCCAGTCGGCGATATCGGTGGGGTCGCCGGTGTCGCTCGGGCCGGTGTTCAGCACGAAGCTGGCTTCGCGCGGGTGCTCGACCTCGGTCAGGTGCAGCGCCTCGATCACGTTGCGGTCGCGCGGCGGGCCGAGATGGAACACGCGGTCTCCAAGTTCGCGGGCCCAGACGTCCGGGCGGTCGCGCAGCAGGCGGTGGGTGGCTTCGCCGCTGGTCAGGATGCCGTGGTAGAGCGCGTCGTCGATGCCCATCGCGCGCATGCCCTGCTGCGCCGCGTGGGCGCGGCGCGGCGCGTTGGACAGCAGCACGGCGCGCTTGCCGGCGTCGCGGATGCGGGTGAGGCAGTCAACCGCGCCGGGGTAGGCGCGCACGCCGTCATGGATCACGCCCCACAGATCGAGGATGAAGCCGTCGTATTCGTCGGCCAGCGGCGCGAAATGGTCGAGATGCCTCATCGCTGGACTCCCAGATTGGCGAGGTCGGCGCCGATCGCGTCGGACAGGCGTGCGAAGCCCTGCGCCAGCAATGCGGCCAGCAGTTCGCGCTTCAGCCGGCCGATCAGCGCCGGGCCGGCATAGGCGAAGCCGGTGTAGAGCTGCACCAGGCTGGCGCCGGCGCGGATCTTGATCAGCGCGTCGGCGCCGGTGGCCACGCCGCCGACGCCGATCAGCACCAGCCGGCCGGCGGCCTGGCGTGCTACATGGGTGAGCGCGGCGGTGGAGGCATCGAACAGCGGCGCGCCGGACAGGCCGCCCGGTTGCCGCGATTGCCCGCTGCGCAGGCCGGGCGGGCGGGCGATGGTGGTGTTGGAGACGATCAGGCCCTGCACGCCCTCGGCGACACAGGTCTCGACGATCGCCGCCACCGCGAGCAAACGCTCGCCAGCGAGTGCGCGGGCCGGGGCGATGCGAATACGTCGCCGTGCGCGGCACGCTTCCGCACGGCGCCCGACCCGACCCGGCGCGAACGCGCAGCCTATACGCACGAGCAACGCCGCACATGCGCCGCGATCGTCCCAAGATCCGTGACCTTGCAATGCCAGGTGCGTTATCTCTTCAAGATCACGTACTTCTGACAGCAAGACCACGGATCTTGACGTCGCCGGGGCCCTCGACCGGCGCGACGCACAGCCCATCCGGGCGTAGCGCGGCACAGAAATGGCCGGCTCGATACACGAGATACACGAGCCGGCCTTTGTCTGTCCGCTTCCCGACACCATGCGGCGTCCGGATCAATCCATC
>DATJEA010000465.1:0-5485 GCA_035497095.1 Acetobacteraceae bacterium
GACCGCGAAGCGGGCCACCACCGGCTGGCTGCTGGAAATGCCGCCGAGCACGCCGCCAGCATGATTGCTGCCGAACACCACCACGCCGTCCCGCATCGCCATCTCGTCGGCGTTCTCCTCGCCGGTCAGCGCAGCGGCGGCGAACCCGTCGCCGATCTCCACCCCCTTCACCGCGTTGATGCTCATCAGCGCGCCGGCGATATCGGCGTCGAGCTTGCCATAGACCGGCGCGCCCAGGCCGGGCGGCACGCCATCGGCCACCAGTTCGATCACCGCGCCGCAGGACGAGCCGGCCTTGCGCACGCCGGACAGATACTCCTCCCACTCCGCGGCGGCGGTCGCGTCGGGGCAGAAGAACGGGTTGCGCTCCACCTCGTCCCAATCCCAGCGCGCCGGGTCGATCGCGTGCGGGCCCATCTGCACCAGCGCGCCGCGAATCCGCACCCCGGCGCCCAGCACCAGCCGCGCCACGCCGCCGGCCGCCACCCGCATCGCGGTCTCCCGCGCCGAGGCCCGGCCGCCGCCGCGATAATCGCGGATGCCGTATTTCAGCTCATAGGTCAGGTCGGCATGGCCGGGCCGGAACTGTTCGGCGATGTCGCCATAGTCCTTCGAGCGCTGATCGACATTCTCGATCGTAAGTGCGATCGGCGTGCCGGTGGTGATCCCCTCGAACACGCCGGACAGGATGCGCACCTGGTCCGGCTCCTGCCGCTGGGTGGTGAAGCGCGACTGGCCGGGCCGCCGGCGATCCAGCCAGGGCTGCAGATCGGCCTCCGACAGCGGGATGCGCGGCGGGCAGCCATCCACCACCGCGCCGATCGCCGGACCATGACTCTCGCCCCAGGTAGTGACGCGGAACAGATGGCCGAAGCTGTTATGCGACATGATGGTTCTATCGTATACCTATTCGGTGACGGTGCTGATATCCGGCGCGTCGGGGTTCTTCATGCCCACGATGTGATAGCCGCAATCGACATGATGCACCTCCCCGGTCACGCCGCTGGCCAGGTCGGACAGCAGATACAGCGCCGCGCCGCCGACATCCTCGATGGTAACATTGCGGCGCAGCGGGGCGTTATACTGATTCCACTTCATAATGTAACGGAAGTCGCCGATGCCGCTCGCCGCCAGGGTGCGGATCGGCCCGGCGCTGATCGCGTTCACCCGCACGCCGGCCACGCCCAGATCGGTCGCCAGATAGCGCACCGAGGCTTCCAGCGCCGCCTTGGCGACGCCCATCACGTTGTAATGCGGCGTCACCCGCTCGGCGCCGAGATAGGTCAGCGTCAGCATCGCGCCGCCCGGCTGCATCAGCCACGCGGCGCGCTGGGCGACGGCGGTGAAGCTGAAGCAGGAGATGTCCATCGCCTGCAGGAAGGCGGCGCGCGGGGTATCGACATAGCGGCCGCGCAGATATTGCTTGTCGGCATAGCCGATCGCGTGGACCAGGAAATCCAGCTTGCCCCATTGTGCCGAAACCTCGGCGAAAGTGGCGTCGATGCTGGCATCGTCGGTCACATCGCAGGGCAGCACCATGCTGGAGCCGACGCTCTCGGCCAGCGGTTTGACGCGCTTGCCCAGCGCCTCGCCCTGATAGGTGAAGCCGAGTTGCGCGCCCTGCGCGGCCAGCGCGGCGGCGATGCCCCAGGCCAGCGACATGCCGTTCGCCACCCCCATGATCAGGCCGCGCTTGCCGGCCATCAGCGTGCCGGTCGCCGGTTGCGCCGGGGCAGCGTGAGCCGTCTTAGCCTGAGCCGGGGCGGGCTGGTCGGAGGTCTCGCCGTTCGGCATGGGATCACATCCTGGGGTTGGTCGCGCGGAAGCACGCATGGTCCTGGCATAGCATGGGCCGTTGCGGCAAGGGGGCAAAGTTCAGGCTGGCAGACCAGCGTGGCGAGGCGCGGGGTTGGCGCGCGGCCGCGAAGCGGGCACATAGCGGCTGTTGTGGCAGGCGCGGCGCCGGTCGCCGCGCCGCCGGCAGGAGAAGCACGCATGGCTAACAGCATGTCTGACCATACCGACCCGTTCGCCCATTTCGCCGCCTGGTTCGCCGACGCCGAAGCCAGCGAGCCGAACGACCCGAACGCCGTGGTGCTGGCCACCGCCACCCCGGACGGCCGCCCCTCGTCGCGCGTGGTGCTGATGAAGGACTGGGATTCCAAGGGCTTCGTATTCTACACCAACTACAACAGCCGCAAAGGCGGCGAGCTCGGCGCCAACCCGCATGCCAGCCTGCTGTTCTACTGGAAGACGCTGCATCGCCAGGTGCGGATCGAGGGCCCGGTGGAAAGCGTCAGCAGCGCCGAGGCCGACGCCTATTACAGCTCGCGGGCGCGCATCTCGCGCCTCGGCGCCTGGGCCTCGCTGCAATCCAGCACCCTGCCGTCGCGCGCCGACCTGGAGCGGCGGCTGGCCGAGATGGAGGCGCAATACCCCGGCGAGGCGATCCCGCGCCCGCCGTTCTGGAGCGGCTTTCGCGTGCTGCCGCAGTATTTCGAATTCTGGCAGGACATGCCGTACCGGCTGCACGACCGCACCACCTATGTGCCGCAAGCCGGCGGCTGGAGCATCGGCAAGTTGTTCCCGTAAGCGTGGCAGCCCCTGAGTCCCAGGCCGGCACCGTGGCGTTGCTGCGGCGGCTGGCCGGCGCCGCGCCGATCGAGACCCAGGGCGCCCTGGTGTTCGTCGGCACCGACACCGTCTGGAAGTTGCGCAAGGCGATCCGCCTGCCGTTTCTCGATTTCACCACCCTGACCGAGCGGCGGCGCACCGCGCGGCGTGAACTGGAACTGAACCAGCCGCACGCGCCGCAGATGTATCGCGACGTGGTGCCGGTGACCCGCACCGATGCCGGCGTGGAGTTGGACGGGCCGGGCGAGGCGGTCGACTGGGTGCTGCGCATGGCGCCGGTGCCGGCGGCTGATTTCCTCGACGCCATGGCGGCGCGCGGCGCGCTGACCCCGGCGCTGCTCGACGCGCTGGGCGACGCGGTGGCCGCCTATCACGCCGCCCTCAAGCCGCTGACGCTCGACCCGGTGGCGGCGCTGGCCGAGGTCATCACCGGCAGCCACACCGCCGCGCTGGCCGCCGGGCTCGATTCGGCGGCGGTGGCAGCCTGGACCACGGCGGCGCAGGCGGCGCTCGACCGCGACGCGACGCTGCTGCGGGCACGCGCCAGGGCTGGCTTCGTGCGGCGCTGCCATGGCGACCTGCATCTGGGCAATCTCTGCCTGTGGCACGGCCGGCCGACGCCGTTCGACGCGCTGGAATTCGACGAGACGCTGGCCAGCATCGACACCGGCTACGACCTCGCCTTCCTGCTGATGGACCTGGAGCAGCGGGCCGACCGCGACGCCGCCAACCGGGTGCTGAACCGCTATGTCGGCCGCAGCGGCGATGCCGGCGTGGTGGCCGCGATGGGGCTGTACCAGTCGCTGCGGGCGATGGTGCGCGCGCATGTCGAGGCGCGCAGCGGCAATGCCGAGCGCTCGGCCACCTATCTGGCGCGGGCCACCGCCGCGCTGCGCCCGCAAGCCGCCCGCGTGCTGGCGATCGGCGGCCTGCCGGGCACCGGCAAATCCACCTTGGCGCGACTGCTGGCGCCGGCACTTGGCCTGCCGCCCGGCGCGCTGGTGCTGCGCAGCGACGAAATCCGCAAGCGCCTGGCCGGCGTGGCGCCGGAGACCAGGCTGCCCGCCGCCGCCTACACGCCCGCCGCCAGCGCCGCGGTGTTCGCCGAACTGGCGGCGATGACCGCGACCGCGATCGCCGCCGGCCACCCGGTGATCGCCGACGCCACCTTCATGAGTCCGCAGCATCGCGCGGCGGTGCGGGCGGCGGCAGGTGCCGCGCCATTCCTCGGCATCTGGCTGCACGCGCCGCTGCCGGTGCTGGAGGCGCGGGTGGCCGCTCGGCACGCCGACGCCTCGGACGCCGACCTCGCGGTGCTGCACAGCGCCGCCGCGCATGATCCGGGTGCTGGCGACTGGCAGCCGGTGGCGGCCGGGGAGCGCGATGCCGCGCTGGCCGCAATCCGCATGCTGCTGTAGGTTTTTCGTCGTTCTGCCCCTGGTCGAGCCCCATATTCGGTGTGCTATACGCATTGGATCGACCTCAAGGAGGACTCCATGGCCATCCGCAAGCTGCTGCTACCGCTGACCGGTACCGCCGCCGGCGAAGCGGCGCTGTCGATCGCGTTGATGACCGCCCGGATGTGGAACGCCCATGTCACCGCGCTGCATGTCCGCGTCGACAGCCGCGACGTGGCGCCGCTGGCCGGCGAGGGCCTGTCCGGCGCGATGATCGAAGAGATGATGTCGGCCACCGAGAAGGAAAGCTCCGAACGCGCCCACGCGGTGCGCGCGATGTTCGAGCGTTTCGTCGCCCAGCATGATGTCGTGGTCGGCGAGGCCCGGCACGGCGCGTTGAACGCCACCGCCAGCTTCGCCGCGGTCACCGGCCGCGAGGAGGACCTGGTGGCGCAGCAGGCGCGGCTGGCCGATCTCACCATCGTGCCGCATCCGGAAGCCGGCGAGGACGTCTCCTCGTCGGACGCGCTGCATGCGGTGCTGTTCGACTCCGGCCGCGCGGTGCTGATCTCGCCGCAGACCGCGCCGGCCACCATCGGCACCCGGGTCTGCGTCGCCTGGAACGGCACCGCCGAGTCGGCCGCCTCGGTATGGTCGGCGCTGCCCTGGATGCAGAAGGCCGACGCGGTGCGGGTGCTGAGCGCCGACGAATACCAAAGGCGCGGGCCGGGAGCGGCCGATCTGCAGGCCTATCTGGCGCTGCACGGCATTACCGCCGAACTCGCCACCTTCCGCCCGCTCGACCGCGACGTCGGCGCCGGGCTGCTGAAGGCGGCGATGGACTTCAACGCCGACCTGCTGTGCATGGGTGCCTATTCGCACTCCCGGCTGCGCCAGTTGATCCTCGGCGGTGTCACCCGGCACGTGCTGGAGCATGCCACGATCCCGGTGATGATGACCCGCTGAGCCCGGCGGCGCGCGCTCAGCCCTTGGCCAGATCGGTGTCGCGGGCGCCGCTGGCGCGGACGTGGAATTCCTTCGGGATTTCCCGGCCGGCGTCGGTATAGGCCTTCTTCAGCGCGTCGACATTGGGGCTGAACACCGTTTTGCGGTTGGCCTTGGCCCATTCGTGGCTGTTGGTCACGCTGTCGAGCGAGCCCTGGAAGCGCGGCATCACGTAGCGGGCGAACAGCTCGTAGCTGCGCCAGGTCTGCTCGCGGTCGGCCCAGTCATGGGCGCGGAACAGCAGGCCGCCGAAGCCGCCAGCGGAGAGCTTGATCAGCCGCTCGATGCCTCTGGCCACGAGGTCCGGGCCGCCGACCAGGGTCGAGCCGGACTTGACCCCGTCGCGCAGCGGGTCCTCCGAGCGGCCGGGCGGGCGGCCCAGCGCGTCCTCGAAATAAGTGACGGCCTCCTGCCCCTCGCCGTGCTCCACCTGGCGCAGTGCCAGGTCG
>DATJEA010000466.1:0-2632 GCA_035497095.1 Acetobacteraceae bacterium
AAGAAGCGTTCGGCGGCAGCCGGCTCGACCCGGCGCCGTTCCTGCGCGGCATCTATTTCGCCTCCGGCACCCAGGAAGGCACGCCGATCGACCGCCTGACCGGGGCGCTGTCGCGCGCCTTCGGGGTGGACCAGCGCCGCGCCCCCAGCCTGCGCCCGGAGCAGGGCCGCAGCTACTTCCTCGGCCGCCTGCTGAAGGACGTGATCTTCGGCGAGGCGATGCTGGTCTCCAGCAAGCCCGGCGCCACCCGCCGCCGCATGCTGATCCGCGCCGGCGCGTTCAGCCTGATCGCGCTGCTGACGCTGGGCGCCGGCGGCTGGCTGTTCAGCCGCGACGTATCCGCCAAAAGCGACATGGAGCAGACCGCCGCCGCGCTGGCCGCCTACGAACAGACCGCCAAGCCGCTGCCGCTGGACCCGGTCAACGACGACGACCTGCCGAAGATCATGGCGCTGCTGGAACAGGCCCGCCACCTGCCGCACGGCTATGACAGCGGCCCGGCGCCGTCCAGCCTGGGTGCGGTCGGCCTGTCGCAGGACGCCAAACTCGCCTTCGCGGCGCGCGAAGTCTACAAGAACGCGCTCGGCCGGGCGTTGCTGCCACGGCTCATCTGGCGCCTCGAATCGCAGATCCGCGGCAGCCTCGATCGCCCGGATTTCACCTATGAGGCGACCCGCGTCTACCTGATGCTCGGCAATGCCGGCCCGCTCGACAAGAACCTGGTGCGCGAGTGGATGCAGCTCGACTGGGAGCAGCGCTACCCCGGCCCCGGCTCGCAACCGTTCCGCGACGCGCTGATGCGCCACCTGACCGCGATGCTCGATAACCCGCTGCCGAAGGTCACCCTCGACGGCGCGCTGGTGGCCGACGCAAGGCGCACCTTCAGCCGCGTCACCCTGGCCGAGCGGGTATATTCCCGCCTGAAGCCGATGGCCGCGGCGCAGCACGTAGCACCCTGGGCGCCGGCCGATGCGATCGGCGCCACCGGCGCGACGGTGTTCGTGCGCGCCTCGGGCAAGAAGCTGACCGACGGCATCCCCGGCTTCTACACCGTCGAGGGTTTCCACAAGGTGGTGCTGCCGCTGCTGCCGGAGGCCACCAAGGAGGTCGCCAGCGAAAGCTGGGTGCTCGGCACCCGCCAGGAAGTCGACCCCAACTCGCCGCAGATGCAGAACCTGGAGCACGACGTGGTCGGGCTCTACGTCAACGACTATGCCAAGCAGTGGGACGCCATGCTGGCCGACCTCAACGTGGTGCCGCTGCGCAACATGGGCCAGGCGGTGCAGGACCTCTACGTGCTGTCATCGCCGCAATCGCCGATGAAGGAGTTGCTGGTCAGCATCGCCCGCCAGTTGACCCTGTCGGTGCCGCCGGCCGAGCCCAAGGGCGCCGCCGATCAGGCCGGCGGCGTCGCCGGCAAGGCGGTGGCCGCCGGCATCGTTCGCCCGCCCAGTTCGTTGAAGCGGTTGCAGGGCCTGCTCGCCACACCCGGCGGGCCGCCGCCGGAGCCGCCCGGCAAGGTGATCGACGATCGCTACAAGGCGCTGCGCGATTTCGTCGGCAAGGGGCCGGGCGCGCCGATCGACATCGTGTTGAAACTGCTGAACGACATGCAGGGCCAGCTCAACCGCCTGGCCTCCGCCCCGGCCGGCAGCGCCGCGGCACCCACGGTCGCCACCGGCGAAGACCCGGCGGCGCAGTTGCGCGCGGAAGCCTCGCGCGATCCGGAGCCGGTGGCCCGCTGGCTGCTGGCGCTGGCCGGCGGCGGCACCACGCTGCGCGGCGGCGGCGCCAAACAGGCGGTGGCGGCGGCGTTCGCCGGCGCCGGCGGCCCCGGCACGCTGTGCAGCAAGGCGGTGAATGGCCGCTACCCGTTCTTCGCCGGCGCCAGCAACGAAATCCCGCTCGATGATTTCGGCCGGCTGTTCGCGCCGGGCGGCCTGCTCGACGGCTTCTTCAACACCCAGATCCGCCCGTTTGTCGACATGTCCGGCAGCGTCTGGCACGCCCAGAAAGTGGACGGCGTGGCGCCGCCGATCTCGCCAGGCGACCTCGCCGAGTTCCAGCGCGCCGCCGTCATCCGCGACCTGTTCTTCGCCGCCGGCGGCAACCAGCCCTCGGTGCGGTTCGACATCATCCCGCAGGCGCTGGACAGCGGCGCCCAGCAGGTGACGCTGGATTTCGACGGCGTGGTGGTCTCCTACGCGCACGGCCCGTCGCGCGCGACGCAGATCACCTGGCCCGGCCCGAACCGCATGAACAACGTGCGGCTGGTGTTCGATCCGCCATCGCCCGGCGATACCGGGGTGAAGCAGGCCAGCGGCTCCTGGGCGCTGTTCCGGCTGTTCGCCCAGGGCACGCTGACCCAGGCCGGCGGGGCGGACAAATACACCCTCAGCTTCCGCGCCGGCCAGCGTTCCGCCACCTTCGAGATCCGCGCCGGCTCGGTGCTCAACCCGTTCAAGCCGGGTGTGCTGCAGGATTTCCGGTGCCCATCGATAAAATAGCGCTGGCCGACACGGCCCCGTGCGGGCTGTTCGGCAAGCTGCCGGCGCGCGGCGATTTCGTGCGCGCCGGGCTGCCGCGCGGCTTCGTGCAGCCGTGGGACGACTGGCTGCAATTGGTGATCGCC
>DATJEA010000467.1:0-4043 GCA_035497095.1 Acetobacteraceae bacterium
GGGATGCCGCGGGTGTCGCTGGTGATCGGGCTCGGCGGGCTCACCGTGCAGTTGCCGCTGGTCTGGGCGTTCATGTATGGCCGGCTGGGCGCGCCGGGGCTGGGCGCCGAGGGCTCCGGCGTGGCGACCGCGATCGCGTTATGGCTGCAAGCCGGCGCGTATCTGGTCTATCTGCGCTGCTCGCCGCGGTTTGCCGGGCTGGGCTGGGTCGGCGGCCGACGGCGGCCGCATGCGCCGGCGCTGCTCGGGCTGGCGCGGCTGGGCGGGCCGATCGCGGTGGCGGTGCTGATGGAGGCCGGCATGTTCAGCGCCGCCGGGCTGCTGGTCGGCCGGCTCGGCGAGGTGGTGGTGGCGGCGCATCAGGTGGCGGCAAACGTCGCCTCGCTGACCTTCATGATGCCGCTCGGCATCGCCATGGCGATCACCATCCGGGTGGGCAACGCGGTGGGGCGCGGCGACGCGGCGGCGGTGCGGCGGGCCGGGCTGGTCGGCATCGGCATGGCCGGCTGCGCGCAGGGCATTTCCTGCATCGCCATGCTGACGGTGCCGCATTTCATCATCGGGCTGTACACCTCCGACCCCAGGGTGGTGGCGGTGGGCGTCAGCCTGCTGGCGCTGGCGGCGATCTTCCAGTTTTCCGACGGCATCCAGGTCGCCTCGTCCGGCGCGCTGCGCGGGCTGAAGGACACCCGGCTGCCGATGTTCATCACGCTGTTCGCCTATTGGGGCGCCGGCGTGCCGGTGGGCTGGTATCTGGCGTTTCCGCACGGGATGGGCGCGCGCGGCATGTGGGTCGGCCTGATCGTCGGGCTGTCGTGCGCCGCGGTGCTGCTGTTCAGCCGGTTCTATCTGCTGTCGCGCCGGCACGCGGTGCGCGCGGCCGAGGCGGTGGCGGCGCCGGGCTGACGCCGCCATCTTGCTTCACGCCATCGATTCGCGCATCGCCTTCAGGCCCAGCGTCCAGCGCAGCAACTCGTCATGCAGCGTCACCGCCGACTTGTCGATCAGCTCGTTGGAGCGGAACGCGCCATCATCGGCGAGCAGGCTGGCGACCATCGGCAGCGCCACGCCTTCCATCATCGGCATCATCTTCAGCGTGGTGACCAGCAGCTTGGCGGTCTGCACCGCGCGCAGGCCGCCGGACACGCCGCCGTAGCTGACGAAGCCGCAGGGCTTGTAGTTCCACTCGCGGTAGACGTAGTTCAGCGCGTTCACCAGCGCCGGCGTCGGGTTGTAGTTGTATTCCGGGGTGACGAAGACATAGGCATCCGCCGCCGCGACGCTCTCGGCCCAGGCCTTGGTATGGGCGTGCTGGTATTGCTGCCGCGCCGGATGGACCGGCTCATCATACAGCGGCAGCTTGAAATCGGCGAGGTCGACCAGATGGGCGTCGAACTTGCCCTGGCCGGCGGCGAACTCGTGGAACCAGCGGGCGACCGACGGGCCGACCCGTCCGGGCCGGGTCGATGCGATGATGACGTTCAATCTGGGTGACATCGGCTTTCCTCTCGTGCATTCGCCCCACGGGGCAGAGCGAGCGCGCGGTATGCACCCTGCCGACGCACCGCGCCAGCAGGGTGCGCGCGGGGAAGGCTGCGGCTACTCCGCCGCCGCCCGCCGCGACGCCTCCTTGGTTACCGCGGTGCGAAAGGCGCCAAGCATCTGCTCGATATCGGCATCGGTATGGGCGGTGGACATATAGGTCTTGCCCTCGCTTTTCAGGATGCCTTCGCGGCGCATGGTGGCGTTGACGCGGGCCGCCATCGCGGTGTCGGAGCGCAGCGTGCCGCGATAGTCATGGATGTCGCCGGCGGCGAACACCACGTCGAACATCACCGGGCAGCCGACCACCTGGGCCGGCAGTCCGGCCTGTTTCAACGTCTCCGAGAAGCCGTCCATCAGCCGCTTGCCGGCCGCGTAGACGCCGTCATAGGCGCCGGGCCGCTTCAGCACCGCGAGGCTGGCAAGCCCCGCGGCGGCCGCCACCGGGTTGCCGGAGAGGGTGCCGATCTGGGTGAGAAACCTGTCCGCGCCGACCGCCGCCTTGTCGAAATGCTTCATGATCTCGGCCCGCCCGGCGATCGCCGCCAGCGGGAAGCCGCCGCCGATGATCTTGCCCAGCGAGCAGATATCCGGGGTGACGCCATACAGCGCCTGCGCCCCGCCATAGGCGAAGCGGAAGCCGGTCACCACCTCGTCGAAGATCAGCGGGATGCCAAGCTCGGCGGTGACCCGGCGCAGCGTTTGCAGGAAGCCGGGGGCCGGCGGCAGCAGGCGCTGGAACGGCTCGACGATCACCCCGCCGAGCTCCTCGGCATGCTCGCGGATCAGCGCCTCGGCCAGCGCCGCGTCGTTGAACGGCGCCACCAGCATCTCGCTCTGGGCGCTGCGTGGGATGCCGGGTGAATCCGGCACCGCCTGCGGGAAGTTGCCCGGCCGCTGCGGCGCCAGCGACATCAGCCCCCAGTCGCTCATGCCGTGATAGCCGCCCTCGAACTTCAATATCTTGTCGCGGCCGCGATAGGCGCGGGCGAGGCGCATCGCATACATGTCGGCCTCGGTGCCGGAGGAGACGAAGCGCACCTGCTCGGCGCAGGCCATCGCGTCGACGATCTCGGCCGCCAGCCGGATGCCCTGCTCGTTGTTGGCGAAAAAGGTGGTGCCGCGGCCGAGTTGCTCGCGCACCGCCTCGATCACCTCGGGGTGGTTGTGGCCGAGGAACATCGGGCCGGAGCCGAGCAGGAAATCGACATATTCATTGCCCGAGACATCCCACACCCGGCCGGCCTCGCCGCGGGCGATCACGATGTCGCTGCCGACATTGCCGAAGCCGCCGGCCGGCAGCACCCGCCTGGCCAGTTCCACCAGTTCGATCTCGGCGGCGTTGCGTTGCAGTTCGCTCATCTGTCCATCCTCCGCTGTAGGCGCCAGCACACCACCACCGGCGCACCGCCGCAAGACCGGATCAGTGATCCTTGCGATGCAGGTGGTCCACCCAGGCGATCAGCACCGCCGAGATCACGAACACCAGATGGACGCCGCCCATCACGACCAGCCGGTCGCTGGCGGTGTCGCGCATGAATGCGCGCAGCAGATGGATCGCCGAGATCATCACGATCGACAGCGAGACCTTCAGCTTCACATTACTGCTGTCCATCTTGCCGAGCCATTCTGGGCGATCCTCGCCGGCCCCGGTCTCGATGCGCGAGACGAAGCTTTCGTAGGAGGAGATTGCCACCATCACCACCAGATTGGCGATCAGCACCAGGTCGAGGATCGACAGCAGCGCCAGCACCAGTTCGGTCTCGGTGATGCTGCCGACGGTGGTGGCCATATGCCATAGCTCGCGCCCCACCAGCCCGTAGGCGGCCAGCAACGCCACCAGCAGCGCCACGTAGAGCGGCAGCAGCACCCAACGCGCCTTGAGCAGCAGCGATTCGATCGCCCGTTCCATGTCAGCCCTCGTGATGGTGCGCCAGCAATGCCTACGGCATGGTTCACCGCGCAAGGGCATTTCGCGGGCCTCGCCTTGACGCTGCGCAACTCACAGCGGATGGTTTGGCCCAAATGACCGATCCCGTTCGATCTGGCCAGGGAGCCGACATGACCACAACCGTGATCCGCAACGCCGATTTCGTGGTCGCCTGGGACAAGGCGGCCGGCGAGCACGTCTACCTCAATGGCGCGGATATCGCCTTCACCGACGGCGTCATCCAGCATGTCGGCGCCAACTATGCCGGCCCGGCGGACGTGGAGCAGAGCGGGCGCGGCTTCATGGTGATGCCGGGCCTCGTCAACATCCACTCCCACCCCTCCAGCGAGCCGATGAACAAGGGGCTGACCGACGAGGTCGGCTCGCCCGGCTTCTACAACTCCTCGCTGTACGAATATCTGCCGATCTTCCGGCCCGAACCGGGGGTGGTGGATGACTGCGTGCGGGTGGCGCTCTCCGAACTACTGCTGTCCGGCGTCACCACGGTTGCCGACCTGTCGATGGCGCATCCCGGCTGGCTCGACCTGCTGGCCGAGAGCGGCATGCGGGT
>DATJEA010000468.1:0-4698 GCA_035497095.1 Acetobacteraceae bacterium
CGGCGAATTCCCGATCGGGCTGATGGTGTTCAACCACCATGTCGCGATCAGCGCCGCCAAGGGTGCGCCGGTGGCCTGGATCAAGATGGAGCCGGTGGTCAGCACCGCGAACCTGATCAGCATAGTCAAGGGCGCACCGCATCCGAATGCGGCCAAACTGTTCCTGGAATACGTGCTGTCCGACGAAGGCCAGCGCGAGGTGGCGAAGGCGTTCTACCTGCCGGCCGACCCGGACGTGCCGGCCAAGGTACCGACCTTGAAGCCGAAAGAGGGCCATTTCCAGGCCCGGGTGGTAACGCCGGACATGGAGCGCAACGGCCGCGTGGCGTGGATCGCGCTGTACCACAAGCTGTTCCGCTAGGCTCGCCGGCATGGGCATGGGCTTGCGCCGGCCCGACCCGCGGCTGCTCACCTCGCTGATCGTCGGCGTCATCCTGGCGGTGCTGATGCTGCCGCCGCTGCTGATGCTGATCGAGGGCAGCCTGGCCGATACCGACCGCACCGGGCGCACCATCGGCTGGACGCTGCGGCATTTCACCGAACTGGTGACCGCGCATGACGCCGGCCGAACGCTGTGGAACAGCGCGGTGTTCGCCGCCGGCAGCACGCTGCTCTCGTTGCTGATCGGCGGCGCGCTGGCCTGGCTGGTGGAGCGCACCAACGCGCCGCTGCGGCTGCTGGCCTGGCTCGCAACCATCATCTCGCTCGGCACGCCGTATATCCTGCATGTGGTGGCCTGGCTGTTCCTGCTCGGGCCGGTGGGGCCGTTCAACGACGCCTGGCGCGGCTTGGGCGGCAGCGGCAACCTGATCCACGTGCAGTCGATGGGCGGGATGATCCTGATCGAGGGGTTCTTGTGGTCGCCGCTGGTGTTCCTGCTGCTCGGCGCCACCTTCCGCGCCGCCAATGCCGACATGGAGGAGGCGGCGCGCACCGCCGGCGCCACGGTGATCCAGACCATCTGGCGGATTTCCATCAAGCTGGCCTGGCCGGCGATTCTGGCGCTGGCGCTGTTCGTGTTCATCCGCGCCATCGGGGCGTTCGAGGTGCCGGCGCTGGTCGGCATCCCGAGCCGCATCTACGTGCTGACCACCGCGGTTTACGAGAGCATGACCACGATGCCGCCCGATCTCGGCTATGCCTCGGCGTTCGCCGTGGTGATGGTGGTGATCGTCGCCGTGCTGCTGCATTATTACAGCCGGCTGTCGGCCAGCGCCGAGAAATACCACTCGATCACCGGCAAGGGCTACCGGCCGCGCCCGTTCGACCTCGGCGGCTGGCGCTGGGCGGCCGGCGTGCTGATCCTGGTGAATTTCCTGATCGTGCTGGTGCTGCCGATGCTGGCGCTGCTGTGGATGTCGCTGCAAGCGTTCCCGCGCGGCTTCAGCATGGCCGGACTGCGGGCGCTGACCCTGGCCAACTACCGCACCGTGATCGCCACGCCGAGCTATCTGGAACTGGCGCTGAACAGCCTCGGCGTGGCGGCAGCGGCGGCCACCGCGATCATGCTGCTGGCCGCTTTCGCCGGCTGGATCGCGGCGCGGCGGGGACCGGGAGGGCGCACCATCGACCAGTTGGCGATGCTGTCGCTGGTGTTCCCCGGCATCGTGCTCGGCGTCGCGGTGATGGAGGTGTATCTGCGGGTGCCGCTGCCGATCTACGGCACGCTATGGATCATCGCCATCGCCTATGTGATCCGCTTCATGCCGTTCGGCATGCGCTACGTCTATGCCGGCGTGCTGCAACTGCACAGCGAGCTGGAGGAGGCGGGGGCGGTCTCCGGCGCCGGCTATCTGGCCACGCTGCGCCGGATCGTCGCCCCGCTGCTGGCACCGGCGATGATGGCCGGCTGGCTGTTCATCTTCCTGATCGCCAACAAGGAGTTGGCAATCGCGGTGCTGCTGGCCGGCCCCAGTTCGCAAGTGGCGGCGGTGGCGGTGTTCGATCTGTGGGTGAACGGCCAGGGCGGCGAGTTGGCGGCGTTCGGCCTGCTGTGGACGGTGCTGATGACCCTGGTCGCCTTCGCGTTCTTCGCCCAGTCCCGCCGCGGCGGCACCGATATCTACGGGAACTGACCCATGCTGACCGTTACCGGCCTGACCCGCGTGTTCGCCAACAGCTTCGACGCGATGGCCGGCGGCGTGCGCGAGGCCACCTTCACCCTGCCGGCCGGCGCGTTCTTCACGCTGCTCGGCCCGTCCGGCTGCGGCAAGACCACCACGCTGCGCTGCCTGGCCGGGCTGGAGCGGCCGGATCATGGCCGCATCGAACTGGAGGGCCGGGTGCTGTTCGACGGCGCCTCCGGCACGCTGGTGCCGGTGCATCAGCGCGGCATCGGCATGGTGTTCCAGTCCTACGCGATCTGGCCGCATATGACGGTGTTCGAGAACATCGCCTTCCCGCTGCTTGTGGCCCGCGCCCGGCGCTATGGGCGGGCGGAGATCACCCGCATGGTCGACCAGGCGCTGGCCACCGTCGGGCTCGCCGGCTACGGCCCGCGCCCGGCGACCCGGCTCTCCGGCGGCCAACAGCAGCGCGTGGCGCTGGCGCGGGCGATCGTGCATCAGCCGAAGCTGCTGCTGCTGGACGAGCCGCTGTCCAACCTGGACGCCAGCCTGCGCGAGGAGATGCGCACCGAGTTGCGCCGGCTGCAGCAGCAGATCGGCATCACCACGGTGTACGTGACGCACGACCAATCCGAGGCGCTGGCGATGTCCGACCAGATCGCGGTGATGCAGCGCGGCCGGATCGTGCAACTGGATGCGCCGCGGGCGATCTACTTCACCCCGGCCAATGACTTCGTCGCCAGCTTCATCGGCGCCGCCAACCTGCTGGCCGGCACCGCGGCGGCGGCGATCCCGCCCGGCGGCACCGGGCCGGTGCGGCTGGCCGATGGCAGCGTGATCCTGTGCGCCTGCCCCGCCGGCACCGAGGCCGGGCAGCCGGCCACCGTGGCGCTGCGGCCGGAAAGCATCACCGTCGCGGCTGCCGGCGGCCCGGCCGAGGCTGGAATGAATGTGCTGGCCGGTCGGCTGGCCGAGGCCAATTTCCTCGGCGCCACGCTGCGCTGCGATGTCGAGGCAGCCGGGCAGATGCTGCACGCGGTGGCCACTCCCGATTCAGTGCTGGCGCTGGGGGCAGCGGTGCATCTGGCGTTCGCGCCGGAGGCGGCCGTGGTGGTGCGAACGGCCGATTAAGCCCGGCGCGTCTGGTGCCGGGGCGTCGGCGGCGCCGGGAACGACCGCGCCAGCACCCCCTGCAACGCCGCGACGCCAGGGCGTTCGGCGTTCGACATGCGGCCGATCAAGTTCAGCCAGACGGTTTCCTCGGCATGGTCCAGCGTCTGCCGCACCGTGCTGGCGACGAACGGCCCGACATCGAGGCCGGCCGCCGCGGCGGCACCGCGCACCCGCTCCAGTAACGCCTGATCGCCGATTTCGCCGAGCGCCTCCTCGGCCAGGGCCGGGTTGGTCAGCGCCGCCAGGATGGTTCCGAGCATGCCGGCCGCCTATTGCACCAGCGGCGAGCTGGCGCCCGGCAGGTCGAACCCGTCGATCCGCGCCTGCCCGGCCAGCAGCGAAATATATTGCGCCACCGCCCGGCGCCAGGTGCGCTCCTCCAGATAGCCGGCGATCCGCTCGCGCACCGCCTCGAACGGCAGGGTCTTGCTTGCGAACCGCTGATCCAGCCGCAGCACATGCACGCCGTAGCGGGTGCGTACCAGGGTCGGGCAGATCTCGCCCGGCTGCATGGCCAGCAGGAAGGTCTCGAACTCCGGCGTGGTCTCGCCTGGCACGATCTGGCCGAGCCGGCCGCCCTCGGTGGACGACGGGCAATCCGACAGGCTGCGCGCCAGACTCTCGAACCGCTCCGGATGCTGCTGCACTTCGGCCAGCGTCGCGGCGGCCTGCGCCTCGGCCTTGGCGTAGGCTTCGGCGTCGTCGCGGCGGGCCTTGAACAGGATATGCGCCGGCTCGAACAGTTCCGGCGTGTGGAACCGGGCGGTGTTGCTGTCGTAGAACCGGCGGCAGACCGCGTCATCCGCCTTCGGCGTGGTCACCTCACGCTCCAGCAGCAGGCGGATCAGCGATTCCTCGTCGGTCTCCCGTGCCTCGCCCTCGGTGCGCGGCTGGGGCTCGATCTCCAGCGCCCGGGCGCGCTGCAACAGCAATTCGCGGATCACCAGCGCCCGGGTCGCCGCCTGCCATGCGACATGCGGTGAGGGGGCCTCGTGGTTCTGCACTTCCCTGGCGATGGCGCCGTGCTCGATGGTGACGTCGTTGACCGCGATAACCGGCATCGCTCAATCCCCCGAGACGGGTTGCGGCTGCTTCGCGGGCACCCGTGGATCGGCTGAGGTCATGGTCAGGCTGCTTGCCTGATAGGCGCCGTGCCGGCTGCGCACCACCTGATAGCCGCGGCGGCCGAGATACCAGATCGGCGCGCTCCAGATGTGCACCATGCGGGTGAACGGCGAGACCAGGAAGATCGTGAAGCCGAGGAAGATATGCACCCGATAGATGAACGGCGTGCCGAGCAGGAAGTCGGCGGCACTGGGGTGCAGCGTCACGATACCCTGCACATAGGCCACGATGGTCAGGAACATGGCGCCGTCCATGTGCTGCGCCGAGACCGGCACGGTCAGCAGGCCGAGCGCCAATTGCGCCCACAGCATCAGGATGATCGCGATATCCCAGC
>DATJEA010000469.1:0-12434 GCA_035497095.1 Acetobacteraceae bacterium
CTCCGCGTCGGGCGTCTCTTCGACGCCGACAAGATGAGCCCCGAGATGATCTCGATCATCAAGCGCAACAACGCCGGCAAGGCGCTCGACATCGCGCGCATGGCCCGCGACATGCACGGCGGCAACGGCATCGTCGATGAGTACCATGTGATCCGGCACGTGATGAACCTCGAGACGGTGAATACCTACGAGGGCACCCATGACGTGCATGCGCTGATCCTCGGCCGGGCGCAGACCGGGTTGAGCGCATTCTAAGTGAGCAAGAAAGCCTTCTTTGTTTGAAAAAAGCGCTGCTTCCTTGCTGACCCCGGAAGAACTGCGCGTCGAATACATCGGCACCGAGGGCGACGGCGTCGGCCACCTGGCCAATGGCGCCACCGTCTATCTCCCTGGCACTCTGCCCGGCGAGCTGGTGCTGGCGCATCCCACGCAAAAGCGCGGTGACGGCTGGGCCGCCACCGCCGAGTTGCTCTCCACCAGCCCCGAGCGTGCGGCGCCGCCGTGCCAGCATTTCGGCGTCTGCGGCGGCTGCGCGCTGCAACACTGGGAGGACGCCGCCTATCTGGCCTGGAAGACCGGCCTGCTGGCGACCGCCCTTGCCCGCGCCGGCTACAGCGACACCCCCGCTCCGACCATCCGCACGCCCCCCTACGCCCGCCGCCGCATCGACCTCGCGATCCAGCGCAACGGCGCCACCTTGCTGCTCGGCCTGCACGCTAGGCGCAGCGCCGAGATCGTCGATCTTCAGGCCTGCCCGGTGCTGCACCCCACGCTGTTCGCGCTGATCGCCCCGCTGCGCACCCTGCTGCGCAGCCTGAACGGCCTGCGCCGCGGCGGTTCGGCGATCCTCAACCTGCTGGACTCCGGCCCCGACCTGCTGCTGCGGCTGGACGCGCCGCTGTCCACGCCCGACCGCAGCAGGCTCGCCGCCTTCGCCGCAGCGCACCGCCTGCCGCGCATCACGGCGGCGGTCGGCGACGGCCGGCACGAAACCGCCGCCCAGCAGCACCCGCCCACCACCAGCTTCTCCGGCATTTCCGTCATCCCACCGCCCGGTGCCTTCCTGCAAGCCTCGGCCGAGGGCGAGGCCGCGATCATCGCCGCGATCATCGCCGGGCTGCCGAAACTGGCCGGCAAGGCGCGCATCGCCGAGCTCTACGCCGGCTGCGGCACGCTTACCTTCGCGCTGGCCAAACACGCCCGCGTCGCCGCCTATGAGGGCGACATCGAGGCGCACGCGGCACTGCGTCAGGCGGCCAATTCCCAGGGCCTCGCCGGCCGCGTCGAGGCGCTGCGCCGCGACCTCACCCGCCAGCCGCTGTCGCCCAAGGAACTCGCGGGTTTCGCCGCCGTGGTGCTCGATCCGCCGCATAATGGCGCCGTCGCTCAGGCCGCCCTGATCGCCGCCAGCAGTGTTGCCCGCATCATCTATGTCAGTTGCAACCCCGCCACCCTCGGCCGCGACGCCAAGCTGTTCCGCGACGCCGGCTATAAGCTGCTGGCCGCCACGCCGATCGACCAGTTCCTCTGGTCGCCGCGCCTTGAGAGCGTGACGATATTTGGCAAATGACCGTGCGATACACTGCCGGCTGAACCCGGAACCAGCACCAACGCCGTTGGCGGCCATGGATCCGCGGTTGTTATGAGTTCGTATCACCCTCGCAGTGGGCTGGTTCACTTCGACCGCGCGCATGGCTGCTACCGTCCGCTAGCCAACGCGGAAGGCGCACGCCAAACTCCGCGCTCCTCTTTGCGGATGGCGCCAGGCGGCATATGGACGGAAGCAGAATTTGAGATTGCCGCTTTGGGCCAACGCGCTGGCCGCCACGCTTATGGTCCAGATCGTCAGCGCCTTCGCCAGCACCACGGTCCCGCTGCTCGGCCCGCCGCTGATGGAGCAGGCCGGCCTGCCGGCGGAGAGCATCGGCATCGTCTCCGCCATGACTTCCGGAGGGATCTGCTGGTTTCTGGCCTGCGGCGGGCCGATGCTCAACCATCACGGCGCGGTGCGCTCGCTGCAGATCGGGCTGGCCTGCGTCGCCATCGGCCTGTTGGTGCTGTCGCAGCCACTCGGGGTGTTCGGCCTGGCCGGCGCGCTGGTGATCGGCTTCGGCGTCGCGCCCAATACCCCGGCCGGCAGCCAGATATTGAACCGCACCGCGCCGCCCCGGCATCGCTCGCTGGTCTTTTCGATCAAGCAGGCAGGGGTGCCGCTCGGCGGCGCGCTGGCCGGGCTGGTGGTGGCGCCGCTGGCGCTGGCGCACGGGGTGCCGGCCGCCTTCGGCATCGTCATCGCGCTGGTTCTGGTCACCATCGCGGTGGTGCAGCCATTCCGCCGGCAACTCGATGGCATGCGCGGCTCGGGCTCGCCGGGATGGGCGCGGGCGCTGCTGTCGGCGGTTGAGCTGGCGCGCTCGCTGAAGAGCCTGCGCTCGCATCCGTCGCTGCCACTGCTGACGGCATTGGGCGCCTCGTTCTCGACATTGCAGGCCTGCCTGAACGCGTTCATCGCGACCTATGTGGTCACCCGGCACGGCGCGTCGCTGGCCGAAGCCGGCCGGCTGGTCGCGGCGATGCTGTTCGCCAGCATGACCGGGCGCATCGTGCTGGGCTGGCTCTCCGACCGCGCCGCCGGCCGCGCGCTGCTGATGCTGACCGTGCAGGCGGTGGTGTCGGCGCTCGCGGTCGCGCTGCTGGTGGCGTTGGCCGGGTATGGGTCATGGGCGCGCTACGCCTGCGTCATCATCGCCGGCTTCACCGCGATCGGCTGGAACGGCGTGCACATGGCGGAGCTGGCCCGCGTGGCGCCGCCGCGGCTGGTCGGCGAGGTCACCTCGGCCGCCAGCCTGTTCGGCTTCCTCGGCTCGGTCTGCGGGCCGCTGGCCTTCACGCTGGTGGTGGGCTGGAGCGGCAGCTACCCCTTGGCCTTCGGGCTGGCGGCCGGGCAGTTGGCGCTGTTCGGGCTGGTCACGCTGGTATTTCTGCGGCACTCGGCGCGCGGGCGGCCGGGGCCGGGCAGCGGCACCGTCTGACCACGGCGAAACGCCGGTTGCCGCCGCCACCGGTCTGGCGCACAATTCCGCTCCCTGCCGCGATGGAGAATGTGATGACCGAGCCTTGCGATTTGACCGCCGTCGAGGCTCGCCGCCTGATCGGTGCACGGCAACTCTCGCCGGTCGAACTGCTGGCCAGTTGCCGCGCCCGCATCAACCTGGTGAACCACGCCGTGAAGGGCGTAACCGATACGATCTGGCCGCGCGCCGAGCAGGAAGCCATGGCGGCCGAGCAGGCGGTGATGCGCGGCGACGAGTTGCCGGCGCTGCACGGCCTGCCGCTCGGCGTGAAGGATCTCGACGATGCCGAAGGGCTGATCAACAGCTACGGCTCACCGATCTTCGCCCAGAATCGGTCCAAAACGGACGACCCGATGGTGGCGCGTTGCCGTGCCGCCGGCGCAATCGTGGTGGCCAAGACCAACGTTCCCGAATTCGGCGCCGGCGCCAATTCCAACAACCCGGTCTATGGTCCGTCAGGCAATCCGTTCGACCCGATGCGCAACCCGGGCGGTTCCTCCGGCGGTTCGGCCATTGCCCTGGCCACCGGTATGCTGCCGCTCTGCACCGGCTCGGACGGCGGCGGCTCGCTGCGCATTCCGGCGGCGTTCTGCGGCGTGGTCGGCTTCCGCCCGTCGCCCGGCCTGGTGCCAACCGATCGCCGGGGCCAGGGCTGGAACATGATCCCCACGCTGGGGCCGATGGGCCGCACGGTGGCCGATACCTGCCTGCTGCTCTCCGCTCAGGCGGCATTCGATGCCCGTGATCCGCTGTCCCGCCCGATCGACGCCAGCCAGTTCATCGGCCCGCGCCCGATTGACCCATCGCGCCTGCGCATCGGCTTCACGCTCGACTGGGGAACCTGCCCGATCGATCCGGGCATTGCCGCCACCTTCCAGGCCCGTATCGCGAAGCTCGCGCCGCTGGTGCGAAGCTGCACCCCGATCACGCCCGACATGGGCCATGCGCACGAGGCGTTCGGCGTGCTGCGCGCCACCGGCATGCTGCATTCCCAGCGCAACAACTATGCGAAGCACCGCGACCTGCTGGGCCCCAACATGATCGCCAACTACGAGGAAGGCCTGCGCTACAGCGCCGCCGACGTCGCCTGGGCGCAGGCCGAGCAGACCCGCATCTACCGTGCCGTGCAGGCGGTGTTTGCCGACTGCGACCTGATCCTGTCGCCCACCCTGGCGGTGCCGCCATTCCCCTGGAGCCAACTCTACCAGAACGAAATCGCCGGCAAGCGGCTGCACACCTATTTCCACTGGTTTTCGCCCACCTACATGATCTCGCTCACCGGCAACCCCAGCCTGTCGCTGCCGATGGGGCTGGAGCCGACCGGCACGCCGTTCGGCATGATGCTGACCGGCCCGGCCGCCGCCGACCTGTTCACGCTGCGCGCGGCGCTTGGCATCGAGCAGGCGGTGGCGGGCGATCCCGAACTGCGTCGCCCGCTCCCCGATATCGCCGCACTCGCCGGAGCGCCACGCATCACCGACGACTACAACGTCACCACCCCGCCGCTCGACCCGCGTCCCTGGGCCGGCATCCCGGACTGATGACCCTGGGCCGCCGATCAAAGATCGAGGACGAGCCGGCCGCCGGCGCATCCCGCGACGCACGCCATCAGATTGTGCTCGCGCTCGGCCGGGCTCAGGAAGCGGTCGTGATGCAGGACCTGCCCCTCAAGCATCCGCACCTTGCAGGCGCCGCAGATGCCGCCGCCGCAGGAGGTCGGCACCTCCACGCCGCACTCGGCGATCGCGTCGATCATTGACATCCCGACCGGCACGTCGAAGCTCCGGCCGGACCTGGCCAGCACCAGCGTGTACGGCCTCGCGTTGGGATCGACGACCAGAGGCGGCGGCACGAAACGTTCGACATGCACCTGCCCGACGGGCCAGTCCGCCGCCGCACGCTCGAACGCGTCGAGCATGCCGGCCGGGCCGCAGCAACTGACCAGCACGTTCGGGCGCGGGCGTCCGATCAGCGTAGCGATATCCGGCCTGCCTTGGCTGGTATCATGCCGTACGACCAGGCCGTCGCGCTCAAGCGGCTCCAACTGCCTGGCCAGCGGCGGCCTGCCACGGGCGATCATGTGCAGCACGAAATTGCCGTCGCCACGATGCCGCAATTCGTCCGCGGCCGACAGGAACGGCGTGACGCCAATACCGCCCGCGACAAAAATCTGCCGCGTCGCCGCCGGCAGCGAGAGCCCGCCGCGCGGCAGCGAGACGCCCAGCACATCGCCGACCGCGACCGCGTCATGCAGCAGCGCGGAGCCTCCCCGCCCGGCCGCTTCGCGCTTCACCGCGATCTCATAGCGGGTCT
This sequence comes from Acetobacteraceae bacterium, assembly GCA_035497095.1. GTDB lineage: Bacteria > Pseudomonadota > Alphaproteobacteria > Acetobacterales > Acetobacteraceae > 70-18. The sequence continues at coordinate 5,388 of DATJEA010000469.1, forward strand.
GCCGCCACGGCCCGTTGCACAAGGAGTAGGTTCGCAGCAGCCCACCGGGCAGCGAGATGTCGATATGGGAGCCGGCGCGCGCCGGCGGCAGTTCCCAGCCATCCGGATCCTCCAGCGTCAGGTGCTTGATCCCGTCGCCGGCAAGCTCAATCCGCCGCACGATGGTCCGAACCGTGGTAATCGCAGCCTTGGCCATTACGCGGATCGCACCGCATCGCCGACACGGACCACCCCGCCCTTCAGGATCCGGCAATTCAGCCCCGAGCGGTTGATCAACTGATCGAATATCGACTTGCCGGTGATTTCCTCGATATGGCGGCAGGGCACCGACAGCCGCGTCGCCTCGAGCAGCGTCTCGCCCAGCCAGAACTGCCGCCCCACGAGATGGGTGAGCGGCACGCCCTCGACGGTGACATTGCGCCGGTGTTCGATCGGTGCGAGCTCGATCCGGTGGTCGCGTTGCAGCGCCCAGAGCGTCTCGATCTCGAACAGCGTGATCTGCCGGCCTTCCTCGGGCTTGTGCGAATAGAAGCCGGCTTCGCGGCCGATCATATAGCGGTCGCCTTCAACCCCGATCCCGGCGATCAGCGTCAATTCGGGCATCGAGTGCATCGGCAGAAAGGCGCGCGGGGTCAACTGGAGGTGCCGGACCACGCCCTTCCAGGCAAAAACGGCATCCGTCGCGGCGGTCGGCGCCGCGCCAGGCTGGCGCTCGGTATCGATCTGCATGTCAGGCCGCCCCAGGGTTTGATGGTGTCGTCGAAAGCTGCTCAGCCAGAGAGCGCGGGCACACTCCGGAACTGCGAATCCACGCGATCTGCTGCGCCGGCAGTCACCCGGGCCCGCACGGCCACTCCCCACCGTCTTCCGTCGACGGCCCGAGTCATTTGCGTGAGAGGTTGACCGGATATTTTCCGACGCGCCGATTTGGCGTCTTTCGTATCGTGTTTGCCAGGAGCAATCAAGACGGCGGCAAAGTGCCAGCTTGCCCTGCCATGCCGCGGATCGGGCGGCGGATCGAGCCTTCTCCCGGCCGTCGCACCGGCGTCGCAGCATGATGCCGCTACCAATGCCGTCCCGATCGGCGCACAAATCCTGTACAACGACCGGAGACTGATGGTAAACTCAGCCACCATCGGCAACGGGTCGAGCGAACAAGAGTCATCCACAGGAAGGCAGTCATGGACCACAAACTCACGCTTCCCCGCCGGACCGTCCTCGGCGCCGGTGCCGCCTCCGTCGCCATGCTCGCCGCCCCGGCGATCGGGCGCGCCGCCGACCGCAGCATCAAGATCGGCGCCTATGGCGGTTTCTTCAAGGAAAGCTTCGACAAGCACGTCTTCCCGGCATTCACCAAGGCGACCGGCATCGCCGTCGAGTCGGTGGGCGAACCGACCGGCGAGGCCTGGCTGGTGCAGGTCGAACAGGCGGCGCGCGCCGGCCAGGCGCCGGCCGATCTGTCGATGATGAGCCAGGTCGCCATGCTGAAGGGGCAGAAGACCAAGCTGTGGACCCCGCTCGATGAAAAGCGCCTGAAGAACCTCGGCAACGTGCTGCCCCAGTTCATCAATCGCTACCCGGACGGCACGCTGGCCGGCGTCGGCGCGGTATCATGGTATATCACGCTGGTCTCCAACACCGATGTGTTCAAGACTGCGCCGACCAGTTGGGCGACGTTCTGGGACAAGGACAAGCGCGACAAGCTCGGCCTGCTGGCGCTGGTGTCGAACAGCTTCCTGCTGGAGGTCACCGCCACCACCTTCATGGGCGGCACCAAGGTGCTGGACACCGACGACGGCATTCTCGCCGCGCTGAACAAGCTCGCCGAACTCAAGCCCAACGTGCGGCTGTGGTATCGCGACGAGGCGCAGTTCGAGCAGGCGCTGAAATCCGGCGAAATCCCGATGGGCCAGTATTACCACGACGTGACCGGCATCGCGATCTCCAAGGGCTTTCACGTGCGGACCACCTTCCCGAAAGAGGGCGGCATCAACGACAGCGGCAGTTGGGCGCTGAGCCGGGCCAGCAAAAAGGCCGACGAGGCGCATGCCTTCATCGACTTCTTCTGCCAGCCGGAAATCCAGTCGCTGGTGGCGCGCAAGCTGGGCACCGCCCCCACCGTCCAGCGCAAGCTGCTCGATCTGACCGACGCCGAATTCGCCGCCTGCAGCTCGGAAATTCCGCCGATCATCCCCCGCTACGACCTGTACGTCGGCAAAGCCGACTGGCTGAGCCAGAAATGGACCGAGATGATCGTCGGCTGACGCCGCAACCGGCGGCGGCCAGAAGAACCAGCCATGTCGGGCCTCGAACTGCGCGGCATCAGCAAGCTGTTCGGAACCTTCCGGGCGGTGGACGACGTCAGCCTCGCCGTGCCGGACGGGCGCTTCGTCTGCCTGCTCGGCCCCTCGGGCTGCGGCAAGACCACGCTGCTGCGGATGATCGCCGGGCTGGAGGAGCCAAGCTCCGGGCAAATCCTGCTGGCCGGCAAGGATTTGACCCGCGTGCCAACGCATCGGCGCGACCTCGGCATGGTATTCCAGTCGCTGGCGCTGTTTCCGCATCTCTCGGTCGGCGACAACATGGCCTACCCGCTGCGGCTACGCGGCCGATCGCGAGCCGAGCAGCGTGCCCGCGTCGCCGAACTGCTGGAGCTGGTCCGCCTCCCCGGCATGGCCGGGCGGCCGGTCGCCAAGCTGTCAGGCGGGCAGCGGCAGCGGGTGGCGATCGCCCGCGCGCTGGCGCTGTCGCCGCGCCTGTTCCTGCTGGACGAACCGCTTTCGGCGCTTGACGCCAAGTTGCGCGAGGCCATGCAGATCGAACTGCGCCAGTTGCAACAGCGGCTGGGGGTCACCACCATCGCCGTCACCCACGACCAGCGCGAGGCGATGACGATGGCCGACCTGGTGGTGGTGATGGGCGAGGGGCGCATCCGTCAGGCCGCACCGCCGGTCGAGATCTATCGCCACCCGGCGGATTCCTTCGTCGCCAATTTCATCGGCACCACCAACCTCATCCCGCTGCGAGCCGGCCAGCTCCTCGGCCGGCCGTGGCCGGAAGCGGCGGGCGAGGGCACGGTTTCCATCCGCCCCGAGGATGTCCGCCTGACCCTCGGCGCAGCGGGCCCGGTCACCGGCCGGGTCGCCTTCGTGCGCGACCTTGGCGCCACAATAGAAACCTTCGTCGAGGTCGAGGGACTGACCCTGACCGCCACCACCAGCCCGCGCGAGCGCCAGCTTCTGGCAATCGGCGATGCCGTTGCCGTCGAACTGCCGCCAGACGCCTGCGTGGTGCTGAAGGCATGAGGCGCGAACCGCCGCAGCGGCTGCGCGACTACGCGCCGATCGCCTGGTCCGGGACCATGCTCGGGGTGTTCTTCCTGATCCCGTTCGCCACCATGATCGCGGTCAGCTTTTTCCATCGCGACCCTGGCGCCTTCTATACGCCGGGCTTCGAACTGGCGAATTATCAGCGCTTCCTGACCGCATTCTTCGCCGGGATTCTGGGCTTCTCGCTGTTCCTGGCGATCCTGGTCGCAGTGCTGGCGGTGGCAATCGCGTTTCCGTTCGTGTGGTCGCTGGTGCGGCTGCCGCGCCGCGCGCAGGTGGGCTGGCTGATCGCCATCCTCTCCGTGCTGTCGCTGTCCGAGGTGATCATCGGGTTTGCCTGGTCAACGCTGTTTTCCCGCACCGCCGGCCTCACCAACCTCCTGGTGCTGATCGGCCTTCTGGACCACCCGATCGCGCTGACACCGGGCTTCGGCGCGGTACTGGCAGCAATGGTCTATCAGGCGCTGCCCTATACCGTGCTGGTGCTCTACCCGGCCCTGGCCCGGCTCGACCCGGCGCTGACCGAGGCGGCGCGAACGATGGGCGCCAACCCGGTGCAGGCCTTTCTGACCGTCGTGGTGCCAACCTGCCGCAACACCATCGTGGCAACGCTGGTGATCGTGTTCGTGTTCGCGCTCGGCTCCTACCTGCTGCCGCAGATCCTCGGCCGGCCCCGGCAATGGACGCTGTCGGTGATCATCACCGACCAGGCGATCTATCAGTCCAACATGCCGTTCGCCGCGGCGATGGCGGTGTTCCTGGTGGTGGTCACGCTGGCGATGGTCGGCCTCGCCGCGCGGCTTGGCCGGCGGGAGGGCGCGCAGTGATCGGGCGCCTGTGGCGGCTGTGCGTCGGCGTCTTCCTGGCTCTGCCGCTGATCGTGGTGGCCGGGGTGTCGATCAACCAGCAGCAGAGCCTGACCTTCCCACCACGCGGCCTGTCGCTGCACTGGTACGCGCAGATCTTCACCGATCCGGGCTGGCGCACGGCGCTGCTGAATTCGCTGTGGTTGGCGACGGCCGCAGCGACGCTGGCGGTGGCGATCGCGCTGCCGCTGGCCTGGTTCCTGTGGCGCCGCGTGGCGCCCTGGGCGCGGCTCGTCGAGTTGCTGGGCGTCGCGCCGTTCATCCTGCCGCCGGTCATCACGGCACTCGGTTTTCTGTCCTTCTGGTCGATCACCGGCCTGTACGGCCAGCTCTGGACGGCAGCGATCAGCCACGGCATCTTCTTCACCACCCTGCCGCTGGTGACACTGACCTTGGGATTTTCCGCGATCGACCGCAGCCTGGCCGAAGCCGCCGCGACGATGGGCGCCGATGACCGGCAGGTATTTCGAACCATCGTCCTGCCGCTGATCACCCCCTATCTGATCTCCGGTTTCGCCTTCGTGTTTGTCCTGTCGCTGAACGAATACATCGTCAGCTACATGACCGTGGGTTTCGTCATGGAGACCCTGCCGATCAAGATCTTCAACGCGCTACGCTACGGCTATACGCCGACCATGGCCTCGGTGTCGGTGCTGTTCGTGGCGATCGCGGCAATCATTTTCGGGTTGGCGGCGTGGTTCGGCAACCTGCCGCGGCTGCTCGGCGCGCCGGAGGAGGGCAAGCATTGAGCCGCTCGCAGCCATGACCGGCAAAGCCGCCAATATCGCGCTGCTGGCGCTGTGCGAGGTGCTGGCGATGTCGCTCTGGTTCGCCGCCTCCGCCGTGGCGCCGCAATTGAAGGCGCTCTACCAACTGGACGGGCTGCACCAGGCGGCCCTGGCCAGCGGCGTGGCGCTCGGTTTCGTACTCGGAACGCTGAGCAGCGCGCTGCTTGGCCTGGCGGACCGGATCGACCCGCGTCGGCTGTTCTGCGCCGCCGCCGTGCTGGGGGCGGCCGCCAATGCCGGCATGCTGGCGGTCGATCCGGCCGGCAGCACCGCCATCGTGCTGCGGCTGGTGGTCGGCATCAGCGCGGCCGGGCTGTATCCGGTGGGCATGAAACTGGCCGCCACCTGGGCCGACGCAGATATGGGCATGCTGGTCGGCATCCTCGTCGCCGCCCTGGTACTGGGCAGCGCCTCGTCCTTCCTGGTCGGTGGCTTCGGGGGGCTGGACTGGCAGATTCCGGTGCTGGCCAGTTCGCTGGCGGCGCTGCTGGCCGGCATCCTGATCCTGTTCCTGCGGCTCGGCCCAAGGCTGGCCCGCGCGGCGCCGTTCCGCCCGGCGACCGCCCTGCACGCGCTGCGCGACCCGGCGCTGCGGCTGGCCAATTTCGGCTATTTCGGCCATATGTGGGAACTCTACGCGATGTGGGCGTGGATCGGCGTGTTCCTCGACGCCAGCTTCCGCGCCGCCGATCCGGCGCTGGCCGGCACCGCCTGGGCCAGGCTGGCGACCTTCGCGGTGATCGGCGTCGGCGCCGTCGGCAGTCTGCTGGGCGGCCTGCTCGCGGATCGCTGGGGCCGCACCCTGCTGACCATCGGGGCGATGCTGTCGAGCGGCCTCTGCGCAGTGCTGGCCGGGCTGGTGTTCGGCGCCAATCCGATCCTGGTGGTGGCGCTGTGCCTGGTCTGGGGCGTCACCGTGGTGGCCGACTCGGCGCAGTTCTCCGCCAGCGTGATGGAACTGGCCGAACCCTCGGTGATCGGCACCATGGTGACCGCGCAGACCTGCATCGGCTTCCTGCTGACCATCGTCTCCATCCATTTGTTGCCGCCGATGATAGAGTTGGTGGGCTGGCGCTTCGCGTTCACGCTGCTGGCGGCCGGGCCGCTGCTGGGCGCGCTGGCGATGCTGCGGCTGCGACGCCTGCCCGAGGCGGCGCGGCTGGCCGGCGGCAGGCGCTAGCGGCGGTCACGCTTCAGCCCGACAACGCCGCCGACAGCACCTCGAGGAACCCCTCCGGGTCATCGGCATGCAGCCAGTGCCCGGCCCGCCGCAGCGTCACGAACCGTGCCGCCGGAAACAGCGCGCGGATCGCCCCGCGATGCTCGGCGCGGATGTAGTTGCTGCGCCCGCCGGCGACGAACAGTGTCGGCCCGGCATAGCGCGCCGCCGCCGGCGCCTCCCAGCCCTCGATCTCGGGCATCGCCGCGGCGATCTCGGCCAGCCCGAGCTTCCAGCGCGGCTGTGCGCCGGGCACCAGGCTCTGCAACAGAAAGCCGCGCACCGCCGCCTCTGCCACCGCCCCCGTCAGCGCCGCATCCGCCGCCGCCCGGGTCAGCCCCGGCGCCAGTTCCACGTCGCGCATCGCCGCCACATAGCCACGCAGCCGCGGCGGGTAGCTCACCGGCGCGATATCCGCCACCACCAGCCGATCGACCGCCGCGGGCTGGGTGAGCGCCAGCATCATCGCCACCTTGCCGCCCATCGAGTGCCCGACCAGCCGGCACGGCAGCGCGCCCAGCGCCTCCAGCGTCTCCCGCACATCGGCCGCCATCGTCGCGTAACCCATGTCCCCGGCATGCGGGCTGGCGCCGTGGTTGCGCAGGTCGAGCGCGATCACCCGATACCCCGCCGCCAGCCGCCGCTGGATCGCGCCGAAATTCACCGCCTGGCCGAACAGCCCGTGCAGCAGCACCACCGGCAGGCCATCGCCCGCTTCCACCGCATGCAGCCTCATCGCATGTTCCTGCCGGGCCGGCGCGGCCAGGCCGCGAACCCCACTCCTCCCAGGATCAACGCCGTTCCCGCCAGCAGATCCACTCCCAACGCCTCACCCAACCACCATG
>DATJEA010000470.1:0-4748 GCA_035497095.1 Acetobacteraceae bacterium
GAGATCGACAAAGCCGATATCGAATTCCCCAACGATCTTCTGCTCGAACTCGATCGCATGGAATTTTTCGTCTACGAGACCGGCGAGACCGTGAAGGCGCGGCGCCGGCCCGTCGTCATCATCACCTCCAACAACGAGAAGGAGTTGCCGGACGCCTTCCTGCGCCGCTGCTTCTTCCACTACATCCGCTTCCCCGACCGCGAGACGATGGAACTGATCGTCCACGCGCATTATCCGGACCTGCGCGGCGATCTGCTGCGCGAGGCGCTCAACGTGTTTTTCAACCTGCGCGAGGTGCCGGGGCTGAAGAAGAAGCCGGCGACCTCCGAACTGCTCGACTGGCTGAAGCTGCTGATGGTCGATGAACTATCGCCCGAGGTGCTGCGCAGCAAGGACGGCCAGATCGTCATCCCGCCGCTGCACGGCGCACTGCTGAAGAACGAGCAGGACGTGCATCTGTTCGAGCGGCTGGCCTTCCTGTCGCGGCGCGGAGGGTAGCAAACCCGGTGTTCGCGCAGTTCATCCTGGCGCTGCGGGCCGGCGGCGTACCGGCCTCGATCACCGAATACCTGTCGCTGCTCGGCGCGATGAAGGCCGGCGTGGCCGAGTACAGCGTCGAGGATTTCTACTTCCTGGCCCGCACGGCACTGGTCAAGGACGAGCGGCATCTGGACCGCTTCGACCGCATCTTCGCCGAGGTGTTCAAGGGATTCGAGCGAGCGGGGGGCCTGGAACGCGAGCAAGGCGTGGCGCCGACCGATCTGCCGGAGGAATGGCTGCGCAAGCTGGCCGAGAAGCTGCTGACGCCGGAGGAGATGGCGAAAATCGAGGCGCTGGGCGGCTTCGACAAGCTGATGCAGACGCTGCGCGAACGCCTGGCCGAGCAGCAGGGCCGCCACCAGGGCGGCAGCAAATGGATCGGCACCGCCGGCACCTCGCCGTTCGGCGCCTATGGCTACAACCCCGAGGGGGTGCGGATCGGCCAGCACGAAAGCCGCCATCGCCGCGCGGTGAAGGTGTGGGACCGGCGCGAATTCCGCGACCTGGACGACAGCGTGGAACTCGGCACCCGCAACATCAAGCTGGCGCTGCGCCGGCTGCGCCGGTTCGCGCGCCAGGGCCTGCCGACCGAGCTGGACATCGCCGACACCATCACCAGCACCGCCCGCAACGCCGGGCATCTTGACCTGAAGATGGTGCCGGAGCGGCACAACACCGTGAAGGTGCTGCTGTTCCTGGATATCGGCGGCTCGATGGACGAACATGTGCGGGTCTGCGAGGAATTGTTCTCGGCGGCACGCGGCGAGTTCAAGCATCTGCAATATTTCTACTTCCACAATTGCGTCTACGAGCATGTCTGGAAAACCAACCGCCGCCGCCGCGACAATCTGGTCTCCACCCACGAAGTGCTGCGCACCTACGGCCCCGACTACAAGGCGATCTTCGTCGGCGACGCCTCGATGAGCCCCTACGAAGTGAGCCACCCCGGCGGCAGCGTGGAGCACTGGAACGACGAGGCCGGCGCGGTGTGGCTGGAACGGCTGACCACGCATTTCCGCCGCTCGGCCTGGCTCAATCCGCTGCCGGAACGGGGCTGGGATCACGCCATGTCGGTTGCCATGATCCGCCAGGCGATGGAGCGGCGGATGTTTCCGCTGACGCTGGGGGGCATTGATGCGATGGCAAGGGAGTTGAGTAAGTGAGGCCTTCTTTTTGTGAACAAAAAGAAGCAAAAAAACTTTTCAATGACTTTGGAGACTCCCGTCTCTCCGCCCCACTACCGTCGCAAGGCGATTGGTTTTTTGGTTCTTTTTTTCAAAAAAGAACACCTTCCTTCCTTGTTTAGGACTCTAACATGACCGACCCCGCCGCCATCATGTCCAGCCCCGCCTACCGCATCGCCACCACGGTGCTGCAAGCCGAGCACGAACGCACCGTGCAGGACATCATCACGCTGACCGAAATCCCGTCGCCGCCGTTCGGCGAGGAGGTGCGGGCGGCGGCCTATCAGGACATGCTGGCGGCGCATGGGCTGGAGGATGTCGAGCAGGACGAGGTCGGCAATGTGATGGGGCTGCGGCGCGGTGCCGGCAACGGGCCGCTGATCGTGGTGGCGGCGCATATGGACACGGTGTTTCCCGCCGGCACCGATGTGAAGGTGCGGCGCGAGGGGACGAAGCTGTTTGCGCCAGGGGTGGGGGATGACACCCGCAGCCTGGCCGTGCTGCTGGCGTTCATCCGCGCGATGGATGCCGCCGGCATCCGCACCCACAGCGATATCCTGTTCGTCGGCGATGTCGGCGAGGAGGGGCTGGGCGATCTGCGCGGCGTGCGGCATCTGTTCCATAAGGGCAAATACAAGGACCGCATCAAGGCGTTCTTCACCGTCGACAGCCCGGAGATGGACAATATCGCAGTCGGCGGCGTCGGCTCGAAGCGCTTCAAGGTGACGTTTCGCGGCCCGGGCGGGCACAGCTTCGGCGCGTTCGGCCTGGTCAGCCCGATGAACGCGATGGCGCAGGCGATGGTGGAACTGGCCCGCGTGCAGGTGCCGGCCAGGCCGCGCACCACCTACAGCGCCAGCGTCGCCGGCGGCGGCACCTCGATCAACGCGATCCCCAACGAGTGCTGGATGCAGATCGATCTGCGCTCCGAGTCGCCGGCCGAACTGGCGCGGCTGGAGGCGCGGTTCCATGCCATTCTGGCCTATGCGGTGGAGGCGGAGAACCATGCCCGTTCCACCGCCCAGGGGCCGATCAGCGTCGAGGCCAAACTGGTCGGCGACCGCCCGGCCGGCGCCACCGCGATGGACAGCGACATCGTGAAGCTGGCCACCGCGGCGATCACCGCGCACGGCTTCGCGCCGCGCCACGTGGTTTCCTCCACCGACGCCAATGTGCCGATGGCGCTCGGCATCCCGGCGATCAAGATCGGCTCCGGCGGCAGCGGCGGGCGGGCGCATTCGCTGGAGGAATGGATCGACGTCGAGGAAGCCGAGAGCCTGCGCGGCATGGCGGCCAGCCTGACCGCGATCCTGGCGGTGGCCGGGGTGGTGGCGTAGCTAGCCGGCCGCCAGCACCTCCGGGTTGATCACGTTCTGCGGCGTGCCGGCGGCGAAGGCTATGATCTGGCCGAAGATTTCGCGGAATTGCAGGTCGTATTCCTCGTGCGTCACGTAGCCGATATGCGGGGTGCAGATGGCGTTCTCCAGCAGCAGCATCGGGTGGCTGGGGTCGGTGATCGGTTCGGCCTCGAACACGTCCACCGCCGCCATGCCGGGCCGCCCGGCGCGCAACCCGGCCTCCAGCACGCCCGGCGCGATCAGCCCGGCGCGGCTGGTGTTGACCAGGATGGCGCTCGGCTTCATGCGCGCCAGATCGGCGGCGGTGACGATGCCGCGGGTCGCCGGATACAGCCGCAGATGCAGCGAGATGGCGTCGCTGTCGGCGAAGAAGGCGTCGCGGCTGGCCGGCACGGTGTAGCCATCGGCGGCGGCGCGGGCGCGCGAGGCCTCGCCGGCCCAGACCTGCACCTGCATGCCGAAGGCGCGGCCGTAGCCGGCCACCACCGCGCCGATGCGGCCGTAGCCGAACACCCCGAGGGTCTTGCCGCGCAGCGTGCTGCCGACCGCGTATTGCCAGCGCCCGGCCTTCAGCGAGGCGATCTGCTGCGGCAGTTTGCGGGCGGCGGCCAGCAGCAGCGCCCAGGCCAGTTCGGCGGTGGGGTAGCACGGCTCGCCGGGGTGCTGGCTGGAGCACAGCAGCACGCCGTTCGCGGTGCAGGCCGGCACGTCGATATGCGGATAGACGCTGCGCTGGCTGATCAGCCGCAGCTTCGGCAACCGCGCCAGCAGGGCGGCGCCGATGCGGGTGCGCTCGCGGATCAGCACCAGCACCTCGGTCTCGGCCAGCCTGGCGGCCAGCGTGTCGTCGTCCTGCACGTGGTCGTTCCAGATGGCGACCTGGTGGCCGGCCAGCATGGCGAAGCAGGGCAGGGTGCGGACAGTGTCGAAATAATCGTCGAGAATGGTGATGTTCATCTGGTGGCCCTTTCGCGCGCCGCATCGGATGGCGCTATGCTGCACCCGCACAGCGATGGAGGCCAGCATGGCAAACGACAGCCTGACCCGCGACCGCGCGCTGCGAAAGGGCAGGGCGGCGCTGCTGATCGTGGACGTGCAGAACGCCACCTTCAACGCCGCACAGCAGGCCAGCCGCCCGGAATTCCACCACGCCGCGGAAACCCGCGTGCTGCCCAACCTGGTGCGGCTGCTGGCCGCCTGCCGCGCCGCCGGTCTGGAAGTGATCTACACGGTGATCGAGAACGCCACCGCCGATGGCCGCGACCGCAGCCTGGACTACAAACTCTCCAACTTCTTCATCGCCCGCGGCTCCTGGGAGGCGCAGGTGCTGGCGATGATCGCGCCCGGCCCGGACGATCTCGTGCTGCCGAAAACCTCCTCCAGCCTGTTCAACTCCACCAACCTCGACTACCTGCTGCGCAATATCGGCATCGAGGACCTGATCGTCACCGGCTTCCTCACCGACCAGTGCATCGACCATACCGTGAAGGACGGCGCCGATCGCGGCTATTACGTCACCTGCGTGCCGGACGCCTGCATGGCCGACACCGAGGCCCGCCACGCGGCGGCGTTGCAGTGCTTCGCCGGGTATTGCCGGATGCTCGATAGCGACAGCACAGTCAAGAATATCAAGGAAGCAGCGCTTTTTTGAAAAAAAGCGCGCAAA
>DATJEA010000471.1:0-2126 GCA_035497095.1 Acetobacteraceae bacterium
TATCGCACCCGCTGTCGGTCTATGTCGATCTGCACGGCACCGACGCCAATGTCTCCGAGGTCAAGCTGGAAGCCACGCTGCGCGAGCTGATGAATCTGGACCTCGATCGTGGTCTCCACCCAGCATGAGGCGTCGCTGGAACTGCCGCAGATCAAGAAGATGCTGGTGCCGCTGATCGAGAGCAGCCTGCCGAAGGGCTGGATGCCGGCGACCAAGGAGATCTACATCAACCCCACCGGCAAGTTCGTGATCGGCGGGCCGGACGGCGATTGCGGGCTGACCGGGCGCAAGATCATCGTCGACACCTATGGCGGCGCGGCCCCGCATGGCGGCGGCGCGTTCAGCGGCAAGGACCCGACCAAGGTGGACCGCTCGGCCGCCTATGCCTGCCGCTACTTGGCCAAGAACGTGGTCGCCGCCGGGCTGGCTGAGAAGTGCACGTTGCAGATCAGCTACGCCATCGGCGTATCGCACCCGCTGTCGGTCTATGTCGATCTGCACGGCACCGACGCCAATGTCTCCGAGGTCAAGCTGGAAGCCACGCTGCGCGAGCTGATGAATCTGACGCCGCGCGGCATCCGCGAGCATCTGCAACTGAACCGGCCGATCTACGCGGTGACCTCCGCCTACGGCCATTTCGGCCGCGAGCCGGATGCCGATCTTGGCACCTTCACCTGGGAGAAGACCGACCTGGTGCCGGCGCTGAAGGCGGCGTTCAACCGCTGACCAAGCCGCCGCCGGACCGGCTCTATGGCCGCCAGCGCAGCCACCCGCTGCGGCCGCGCCAGCAACTGCTGCTGGACGCGACGCTGCCGCGGCTGCGCTTTCCGCTGGAACTGGCCAGCACCCCGCTGGCGGCGTTCGGCGCGCATTCGGATGCGCTGTGGCTGGAGGTCGGCTTCGGCGGCGGCGAGCACACCCTGGCGCTGGCCGCCTCCCACCCCGACATCGCGCTGATCGCCTGCGAGGTGTTCGAGAACGGGCTGTGCTCGCTGCTCGGCCGGCTGGTGCCGGAAGGGGCCGAGGCGACGGCGCCGCTGCCCGACCATCTGCGGCTGTGGGACGACGACGCCCGCACCCTGCTGCGCGCGCTGCCGGATGCCTGCCTCGACCGGCTGTTCCTGATGTTCCCCGACCCCTGGCCGAAATCCCGCCACGCCAAGCGCCGCTTCGTGCATCCGGCGCTGCTGCCCGAGTTGGCGCGGGTGCTGAAGCCCGGCGCGCTGTGGCGCATCGCCAGCGACGATCCGACCTATCAGGCCTGGGTCGCCGAGGTGCTTGCCGCCCAGGCTCTGTTCGACGTGCCGCCGCCCGCGACCACGCGCCCCCAGGGCTGGCCGGCGACGCGCTATGAGGCGAAAGCGCTGGCGGCCGGGCGGGAGCCACGATACTGGGAGGTCAGAAGGAAGTAAGGCCTTCTTTTTGTGAACAAAAAGAAGCAAAAAAACTTCATGACAGCGCTTCGCGCCAAAGACCGCGCCACAGACCTTGTGACGGCGCGCAGCGCCTTGGGGGGTTGGAGACTCTGCCCGCTCCGCCCGCCCGAGGTTGCAAGGCGGATGAAGTTTTTTGCGCGCTTTTTTACAAAAAAGCGCTGCTTGCTTGCTGATACCTGGAGGGTGATGACGGCTCGGCTGCGGCGCGGCCCTGACCAACGGATCATGCGACGAGACCCGATGGTTCTGGCGGCTGGCATGAGCCCGCACGCTCAGTCGGGCGGTTTCGGGCGGCGGAGGCCGGGGACGCGCAGGCGCAGGCGGTGCGGGACGAACGGCCAGCGATGCGGCGAGTGTTCGGCGAAGGGCGGCGGCTTCGGCTTGAGCGGCCTGGGTTGGCGGGGCCGAGCAACGGCTGGCGCAACCGGCCGGGCGATATAAGTCGGTGGTGCGATCGCGAACATCCGGCAGAGCGGGCGCAGCAGCCGGCCGGCCTGCGGGGCGGCGGCGCAGAGGGCGGCGATCTCCGGGTCATCGACCAGAAGCTGGATGCGCGTGGCGTATTGCGCCAGCGGCTGGTGCAGGCGGATCAGCCAGGCATGGCCCTGCGGCGTGCGGCGATGGCGCCAGGCATCGGCCGGGTGGATCTGCGGCGGCCGGCGCGGGGACCGGCTGCAGCGCGGACGCGGG
>DATJEA010000472.1:0-2387 GCA_035497095.1 Acetobacteraceae bacterium
CAGCGCGGCGGCGCGGCGGTTCAGCTCGTCCAGCGGGTCTTCCAGGCTCAGCACCCAGACCGGCACCGAGTGATGCCCATGCTCGCCGAGAAAGCCGCGCCCGCTGGCCAGCGCCAGCGCCTGGGCCAGCGCCAGCGCCGACTTGCCGACCCCGCCAGGGGCGGCCAGCACCGAGACGAAGCGGCGGATCAGCCGGGTGCCGTACAGCCACTCGCGCGGCGGGATCGACTCCGGCGGCGGCAGCGGCGCCGGGCTGGCGGCGAGCGGCTGCACCAGGGCGGCCTGGCGGCCGGCCTCCCATTGCGCCCACAAATCGCTCATCGGCGGCGGCTTTGCAGCAGCGCGCGGCGGATCAACTGCTCGGCGATGCGGCGGCGCTCGCGGGCCAGCAGCGCCTGGCCGCGATCGGCGCCGAATGCGGCGGCGAGCAGTGCCGAGCCGGCGGCGCGCGCCTCGATCAGCGGCGCCAGCGCGGTGCGGATGCGCCAGGCGGTGCGGCGGCGCTCGGCCTGCATCGCGTCGCGCGCGGCGGTGAAGCGGGCCAGGATGGCGGCGCGGGCCGGCTCGCCGGCGGGCGCCTCGGCGATGATCGGCGGCAGCACCTCGGCCTCGGCCAGCAGGCCCTGGGCGACCAGTTGCCCGGCGACGGCGGCGGCGCGCAGTTGCGGCATCATGCGGCCTGCCCAGGCTCGGCTTCGAGCTGGATCAGCGGCAGCGGCGGCCAGGGATAGGCGGTGCCGGCCAGCAGCGTGCCGCGGGTGATGGCACCCCAGGTGATCCGGTGGCCGGCCGGCAGCGCCTCGCGCCCCGGATCGGGCGGCGGCACGGCGACGCGGACCGGCGCGCGGGCGCCGATCCGCCGGCCGCGCTCGATCGCCGACCAGCGGCTGGTGCCGATCGCCGCGGCGATGCTGTCCCAACTGGCGCCGTCGGCGCGCAGGCGGCGGATCAGGGTGTCGGTGGCGTCGGACCAGCGCAGCTTGACGGGCATCTTGGGGGGCTCCGGTTGGGATGCCCGGACGTTAGTATCAGTAACGGTCATTTGTCAATAAAACTAACCTTGGCTAGTTAGAAAATCTGACATATGTGGGGCGCATGAACAGCACCGCGACGGACCACCCGGATGACGAAGTCGGCGCCCGCATCGCCGAAGCGCGGCGCGCCGCCGGCATGACGCAGCAGGCGCTGGGCGATGCGGTGGGGGTGAGCCGCAGCGCGGTGGCGCAGTGGGAGACCGGGCGGGCCGGGCAGTTGCGCGGCAACCTGGCGCGCATCGCCACCGCCCTCGGGGTGTCGGCGGCGTATCTGCTGGAGGGCGGCGCCGGGCGCGGCGACGGCGCGGCGGAGAACGCCACCGAGATGGCGCTGCTGCGGCTCTACCGCGCCTGCACCGAGCCGGACCGCGCGCTGCTGCTGCAAACCGCGCTGCGGCTGGCGCGGGCCGGGCCGGCCGGCGGCGAGTGAAGCGGAGGCAATCCGCCGTTCACGGAGTTGTGAGCCGGGTGGGCTTTCGCATACCTTGGTGTGCGGTGCTGCGGAAACCCGCGGAGGGCTGCCGGATTTCGTCGGCAGTGTATCGAATTTGCGCTAGGCCTTGGGAATGTTTAGCGGATTTTAACGCTTTTGCGACGAAACATTTCACGCCTTTCCGCGCCGCAGACACATCTTGAGGCTTGCCTTGCGGTGTGGGGGTGCCCTAAAAGGGCGGCTAACGCAGATTAAATTCAGTCGAGGGTTTCATCGTCATGGCCACCAATGTCACAGTGCTCGGCGCCGCCGGCGCGACCGTAACGATCCCCTTCACCTCGGCTGCCAACGCCGCTGCGGCGCAAAACGCGTTGAGCACCATCTCGGACCTGGTGAGCAAAAGCGTGCTGACCCAGGTCAACTACAGCAGCGGCCCGGTCGCGGCGCCGACCCTGATGGGCGGTGTGGTGGTCAGCGGCAATGCGCCGGTCAATCTCGGGATGCTGCCGGGCGGCGTGTATTCGGTGGTCAACACCGCCACGAATGGCAGCGCCGGCGCGCCGGGCACCACGGTGGTGGGCGCCACCAACCCGATGACGGTGGCATCCGGCACCGGCGGCATCGTGTTCCTCAACGTGTCGAGCAGCGCGCAAGTGTTCCTCGACGGCGGCACCAACCTGGTCGGCCAGGGGGCCAGCAGCGCCTCCGCGGTGATCGGCGTCAGCACCGACGACACCCATGTCGACGCGCGGCTCGGCTCGACCACGATCAACGCCTATGACGACTCGCAGATCCAGGTCTGGGCCGGCAGCGGCACCGCGGTGGTCAACGCGATGGGCGACAACATCGTCAACGTGTTCGGCGACAATACCGGCAACGCGGTGAGCGTGTTCGCCACCGGCAGCAGCCTCGGCTTCATC
>DATJEA010000473.1:0-3639 GCA_035497095.1 Acetobacteraceae bacterium
CAACCTCACCTACATATTCATCGCCCACGACCTGTCGGTGGTCGAGCATATCAGCACCCGGGTCGCGGTGATGTATCTCGGCCGGGTGGTGGAGATCGCCCCGGCACGGGAATTATACGACAACCCGCGCCACCCCTATACCGAGGCGCTGCTCTCCGCGGTGCCGATTCCGGACCCCACCGTGAAGCGGAGCCGGATCGTGTTGCAGGGCGACGTGCCCAACCCGATCCATCCGCCCTCCGGCTGCCATTTCCACACCCGCTGCCCGATCGCCGAGCCGCGCTGCTCGGTCGATGTGCCGGTACTAAAAGAAGGCAACCCCGGCCACTGGGTCTCCTGCCACCTGCGCAGCTAGGCCCACCGGCCTTACCGCCCCACCCAGGCCCGGCGCAGCCCAGGCGCCGCATTCAGCAGCGACAGCGCGGCGAAGCCGAGGAAGATCAGCCCGGCGGCCCGCACCACCCAGATTTCGTGTCGCCGATACAGCCGGCGCACCCCGGCGGTGCCGACGAACACCACCAGCACCACATCGGCCAGCAGGAAGCCGCCGACCGCGGCGATCAGCAATTGCGGCATCGCGGCCCAGTGCAGCACCGCCGAGTGGCCGGCCAGCAACGCGGTGAACGTCGCCACCGCCACCGGGTAGCCCTTCGGGTTGGTCAGGCCGAACAGCACGCCGCGCAGCCAGGGCCGGCGCACCACCGGCGTCACCGGCGCGCCATCGCGGCGCGTGCTCGCCACCGCGCGCAGCCCGAGCCAGCCGAGATACAGCCCGCACACCGTGCCCAGCACGTCGAACGCCAGCCCGCCGGCCGAGCGCGCGCCGATGATGGCGACCAGCGCCAGCGATGACCACAGCAGGTCGCCGGCCAGATGCCCGAACACGAAGCCGGCCCCGGCCCGGCGCCCCTGCGAGGCGCCGATGCCGAGCATCATCAGGAACGCTGGCCCCGGGGTCAGCGTGGTGAGCGCCGCCGCCGTGGCCGAGGCCGCCAGCAGGCTGACCGGCAGCATCATACTGTCTCGCTTGTCAGGCAGCCCCGCTTGTCACGCAGCTTGCCGGGTCAGCAGCGCGGTGAGCCCGGCGGCCACCCGCGCGCCCTGCGCCGGGTCGGCCGGGCGCAGCGGCGCGCGGGTGGCCCGCCATGCCGCATCGCCGGACAGCGAGGCCAGGGCCGCCTTCAGCACGCCGATGAACGGCTCCTCGATCAGATTGCAGGCGGCTTCCATCGCGCCCACCGCGTCGGCGCGCTTGAACATGTCGCGCACCAGGGCTGGCACCAGATTCACCATGCCGCAGATCGTGCCGACCCCGCCGGCCGCGTTGGCGCGATGGATCAGCACCTCGGCGCCGACCATGCTGCCGATCTCGGGTGCGGCGCGGCGGAACGCCAGGAAGCTGTCGAAATCGCCGCTGCTGTCCTTCACCCCGGCCATGATCTTGCCGTAGCGCCGGCGCAGCCCGCCCAGCGCCTGCGGCGGCACCGCGACGCCGGAGACCTGCGGAATGTGATAGGCGGTCAACCGGAAGCGGTCGGAACCGACGCCATCGATGATCGCGGCGAACGCGTCCTCCAGCCCCTCGGCCGGGGCGTCGCGGTAGAAATACGGCGGCAGCACCAGCGCGTGCGTCAGGCCCAGCGCCATCGCGCCACGGGTCAGCGCGATGGTGTCCGGCACCGCCGGGCAGCCGGTGCCGAGTGCCACGCGGTCGGCCTCGATGCCGGCTTTGAGCAGCGCCTCGGCGGCGGCCAGGCGCTCGGCGGCGGAGAACGAGGTGCCCTCGCCGGTGGTGCCGAACGGCACCAGGCCGTCGCAGCCCTGCTGCATCAGCCATTGGCCGTGCCGGGCGAGGGCGGCGTGGTCCACCGCGCCGGTGGCGTCCAGCGGCGTGGCCATCGCGGCCCATAATCCGGTGATCTGATCGGCCATCGCGGTTCTCCCTGGTGCCTGCCGCAAGGTCGCACCGTACTGCCGCGATGGGAAGGGTGTCCCACCGCCAAACCACCGGCTACAGTCATGAAAAGCCTGAGGGGGACCCATGCTGATCGGCCTCGACCCGCTGCTGACGCCGGACCTGCTGCACGCGCTGGCCGCGATGGGCCACGGCGAGCGCATCGCGCTGGTGGATGCCAACTACCCGGCCACGCGCGGCCGTCGCTGTATTACCCTGGCCGGCGCCGATGCGCCGCGCGCGCTGGCCGCCGTGCTGTCGCTGCTGCCGCTCGACGATTTCATCGCCAACCCGGCTGCGGTGATGCAGGTGGTCGGCGACCCCTCGGCCACGCCGCCGGTGATCGCCGCTCTGAACGCCGAACTCGCCCGCCACGGTGCCAGGCCGGCCGAGGCGCTGGAGCGCCATGCCTTCTACGCCGCCGCCGAGGCCGCCTATGCCATCGTCGCCACCGGCGAGCGCCGCTTCTACGGCAACATCCTGCTCACCAAGGGCGCCATCGCCCCCGTCTCAGACCAGAGAGAGGCCACATGACCGCGCCCCTCGGCATGGGCGGCGCGCCGCTCGGCAATCTGTTCACCGAAGTCGCCGAGGCCGACGCACAGGCCAGCCTGCACGCCGCCTGGGACGCCGGCATCCGCCATTTCGACACCGCTCCGCATTACGGCGCCGGGCTGTCCGAACACCGTATGGGCGACTTCCTGCGCAGCAAGCCCCGCGACGGCTTCACGCTGTCCACCAAAGTCGGCCGCCTGCTGGTCGCCGCCCAGGACGTGCCGCGCGAGGCCGAGGGCTTCGTCGCCGCCCTGCCGTTCCGCCGCGTGGTGGACTACTCGGCGGCCGGCGCCGAGCGCTCGATCGCGGACAGCCTGCAACGCCTCGGCCTGGCGCGGCTCGACACCGTCTATATCCATGACTGCGCCGAGGATTGGCACGGTGCGGCCTGGCGCGACCGCTTCGCCGAGGCGATGGCCGGCGCCGCCCGGCTGCTGACCGATTTGCGCCGCCAGGGCGTCATCCGTGCCTGGGGGCTGGGCGTGAACCTGGTCGAGCCCTGCCTGCTGGCGCTGGAGCAGTCCGAGCCCGACCAGTTCCTGATCGCCGGCCGCTACACCCTGCTCGACCACACCGCGCTGGCCAGACTGTTCCCGGCCTGCGCCGCGCGCGGCGTTACATGCGTGCTCGGCGGCCCCTATAACTCCGGCCTGCTGGCCGGCGGCGCCACCTTCGATTACGAAACCGCACCCCCCGAAATCGCCGCCCGCGCCCAGGCGATCGGCGCCGTCTGCACCCGCCACGGCGTCGACTTGAAAGCCGCCGCACTGCAATTCTGCGCCGCCCATCCGCAAGTCGCCGCCGTCATCCCCGGCGCCCGCACCGCCGCCGAGGCGACCCAGAACGCCGCCCTGATGCAGACGCCGATCCCGCCCGCGCTGTGGGCAGACCTGCGCCGCGCCGGCCTGCTGCCCGACGCCGCGCCAACGCCATGATCCGCGTCGACGCCCATCACCACGTCTGGCGGATCGCGCGCGGCGACTATGACTGGCTGACCACCGACCTGCCGATCCACCGCGACTACGGCCTTGGCGACCTGCGCCCGCTGCTCGGCGACATCACCGCTACCATCCTGGTGCAGGCCGCCGCCACCGACGCCGAGACCCGCTTCCTGCTGCAAACCGCCCGTG
>DATJEA010000474.1:0-8265 GCA_035497095.1 Acetobacteraceae bacterium
TCGTCGCGCGTCTCGGTGCGGACGACCTCCTGATCGGGGTCGTCGGGATCGGCGGAACCATCCGTGCCGCCCCCGGAAACCGGAACCCCGCGCGATAGCCGGCGAGATTGGCCTGGCTGGACAGCACGTCCATCGATTGCGCGCGGGTGATGCGCGGCAGCAGCTCCAGCGCCGCGCAGTCGATGCCCGCCTCGGCCAGCGCGGTCACTATTTCCGGCTCGTTGACCGCACCCGAGGTGCAGACCAGCAGCGCGCCGCGCGGGATCAGCGCCAGTTCAGCGGGCTCCGGCATCTGCACCGCGAACACGATGCCGGCGCCGGCCAGGGTGGCGGCGGGATCGGCGCAGATCTCGGCCCCGGCGGCCTGGTAGTCGGCGTCGGAGACCGCGGCGGTGATCCCTGCCCCGCGCTCCACCGCCACGGCGAGGCCGAGCGCGATCAGTTTCCTGGCTGTGTCGCCGGTTGCGGCAACCCGGGTTTCAGCCGCACGACGTTCCTTGAGCACCGCGAGGCGCATCCGCTCATCCTTTCGTGGCATCAGCGCGGCATATCAGCCGCTTGTTGCGCGCACACATATGCCCGGCTGGGCGGGGCGGACGCAAGCAGGGGGCGGAAGGAAGCAGTCCTTTTTTGCAAAAAAGGACCAAAAAAACTCCTATTCGCCTTGCAACATGGGAGATGCGGCGGGTTCGTACACTCCAATGAACAAAAAGTTTTTTTGCTTCTTTTTGTTCACAAAAAGAAGACCTTGCTCATCCCGCCGCCGGCACCCCGGCCGTCTCCAGCGCCGCCGCCTGCCGTGCCGCCAGCGCGTCGGCGTCGAAATCGGCGATCAGGTCGTTGAACAGCCGGTGCCAATTAAGCTCGGCGCGCAGCCGCAGGAACACACCGCCGAGGCCGATCGCGCTGCGGTCCATCAGCACGAATTCGCGCGGCGGACGCACGCCGCCGGTGCGCTTCAGCCCGGCGTGCACGCGCTGCGCCACGGTGTGGCCGAAGCGCGGGTCGTCGTCCTCCTGGATGCGGCGCACCCGGTCCTGGGTCAGCGGCTCGTAGAGGAAGCGCGCCCATTCGTTCAGCACCGCCATCTTCTCGTGGGTCAGGTCGGTGAAGCCCCAACTGGCGTAGGCGTGGTGCGCCTGCGCCTCGTTATTGTCGCGCACCGCCTCGTAGAGGTCGATCACGCCGCGCACGAAGCGCGCCTGAAACACCCGGATGGCGCCGAAATCCAGCAGGTTCACCGTCCCATCCGGCCGCACCTGGTAGTTGCCCAGATGCGGGTCGCCGTGGATCACGCCGTAGCGATAGAACGGCACATACCAGGCATGGAACAGCGCGCGGGCGAGGCTGTTGCGCTCCTCCTCCGGCGGGTCCTCCTCCAGCCGCTGCATCAGCGGCCGGCCCTCCAGCCACGACATGGTCAGCAGCCGTCTGGTGGTCAGCGCCGCCACCGGCACCGGCACATGCACCTCCGGCCGATCCGCCAGCATCAGGCCGTAGAGCCGCATCTGCGCCGCCTCGCGCAGGTAGTCGAGCTCCTCGCGCAGCCGGGCGACCAGTTCGGTGTAAACGTCGTCGTGCCGGATGGCGCTGTCCATGCGGTGATAGACCGCCATCGCCAGCTTCAACTGGCGCAGATCGGCTTCCACCGTGCTGGTCATATCCGGGTATTGCAGCTTGCAGGCGACCAGGCTGCCGTCGTGCAGCGTGGCGCGGTGCACCTGGCCCAGCGAGGCGGCGGCCGCGGCCTCCAGCTCGAAGCTGGCGAAGCGGGACTGCCAGTCCGGCCCCAGTTCGCCCTGCATCCGCCGGCGCACGAAGGCCGCGCCCATCGGTGGCGCGTTGGCCTGCAACTGCGCCAGCTCGGCGGCGTATTCCGGCGGCAGCGCGTCCGGCACGGTGGAGAGGAACTGGGCGACCTTCATCATCGGGCCCTTCAGCCCGCCCAGGATGGTCTTGAGGTTCTCGGCATGTCCGGCCCGGTCGGTCTTGATGCCGAACGCCCGCTCGCCGACCATGCGCGCGGCGATGCCGCCGACCGCGCCGGAAGTACGGGCGAAGCGGCGCAACTCGCCGAACAGCGAGGATTTGTCCTCCGGTCCCGCCATCAAGCGACCTTTTCCAGTTCGTCGATGAAGCCGGAGATCACGTCGAGCCCGCGGGTCCAGAATGCCGGGTCGCTGGCGTCCAGCCCGAACGGCGCCAGCAATTCCTTGTGCCGCTTGGTGCCGCCGGCCTTCAGCATGTCGAGATACTTGGCCTGGAAGCCGGGATGGCCGGACTGGTAGACCGAATACAGCGCATTCACCAGGCAGTCGCCGAAGGCGTAGGCGTAGACATAGAACGGCGAATGGATGAAATGCGGCACATAGGCCCAGAACACCTTGTAGTCCGGGGTGAATTCGAAGGCCGGGCCGAGGCTCTGGCGCTGCACGTCCATCCAGATCTCGCCGATCCGCTCGGCCACCACTTCGCCGCCGCGCCGCTCGTCATGCAGCAGCGTCTCGAACTGGTAGAAGGCGATCTGCCGCACCACGGTGTTCAGCATGTCCTCCACCTTGCCGGCCAGCATGATGCGCCGGCGCTTGGGGTCGGTCTCAGCGTCCAGCAGGGCGCGGAAGGTCAGCATCTCGCCGAACACGCTGGCGGTTTCGGCCAGGGTCAGCGGCGTGCTGGCGCGCAGATAGCCCTGCGCGCCGGCCAGCACCTGATGCACGCCGTGGCCGAGTTCATGCGCCAGCGTCATCACGTCCCGCGTGCGGCCGTGATAGTTCAGCAGCAGATACGGGTGGACGCTCGGCACCGTCGGATGCGCGAAGGCGCCGCCGGACTTGCCGGCGCGCAGTGCTGCGTCGATCCACGGCTTGTCGAAGAAATCGCCGCCGATCCTGGCCAGTTCCGGCGAGAACGCGCCATAGGCGGCCAGCACCCGCCGCCGCGCCTCCGGCCAGGCGATCTCGCGGTCGTCATCACCGGGCAGCGGCGCGTTGCGGTCCCAGTGCTGCAATTTTTCCAGGCCCAGCCACTTCGCCTTCATCAGGTAATAGCGGTGCGACAGCCGGGCGTAGTCGCTGGTCACCGCGGTCACCAGCGCGTCCACCACCTCGTCCTCCACCATGTTGGAGCGGTTGCGATAGCTGGCCGGGCGGTCGAAATGCCGCCAGCCGTCGATGATCTCCTTGTCCTTGACCAGCGTGTTGGTGATCAGCGCGAACAGCCTGGCGTTGGCGCCGAACACCGTGCCGATCGCCCGCCCGGCCTGCTCGCGCACCGCGCGGTCGCCGTCCGACAGCTTGTTCAGCACCGCCGAGACGGTCAGTTCCTCCTTGCCCAGCGGCACCTTCAGCCCGGCGATGGTCTCGTCGAACAGCCGCGACCAGGCGGCGCGGCCGGTGACCTCCTTCTCGTGCAGCAGCTTCTCCAGTTCGTCGGAAAGCTGATGCGGGCGGAACACCCGCACGTCGCGCAGCCAGGGCCGCCAGCCGGCCAGCGCCGGGTCGGCCAGCTTGCTCTCCAGCACCGCGTCGTCGATGCGGTTCAGTTCCAGCGAGAAGAAGATCAGGTGGCTGGAGATCGCCGTCACCCGCTCGGTCATCGACTGGTAGAAGCGGCCGATCGCCGCATCGGTCGAGTCGCCGCTGAACAGCAGTTGCGCATACGACATCACCCGGCCGAGGATTTCCTCGATCCGCTCGAACTCGCCGATCGCCGCGGCCAGCGCCCGGCCGGACATCGCCGCCAGCTTGCCGGCATTGGCGGTGGCGAACGCCTGGGCGGCGGCATCGGCGCGGGCCAGATCGGCGGCCAGTTGCGGGCTGTCCGGCGCCGGGTAGAGATCGGCGAGGTCCCAGGTGGGAAGTTCGGCGGCGGCCTGTCCGTCTGGCATAAGGGCGACATCCTGTGCTGCTGGTCGTGCGCCTGCATGTAGGTTATGCGGAGGGGAACGGCAAAGGGGGCGCCTCCCTCGGCCGAGGGGAGCGCGGTGGAAGTCTATCCGAACTGGCCGAATCTTGCCGTCATGATGTTTCACTGCGCCCGCAGCTGGGGCAGGCGGCCGATGCTGCGCTGGCATCGCGACGGCGCCTGGCATGGCATGAACTGGGGCGAATTCGCCCGCCAGACCGCGAGCCTGGCCCGCAACCTGCGCGCAGCCGGGGTTTCGGCCGGCGACCGGGTGCTGATCGCCGCCGAGAACCGGCCGGAATACCCGATCGCCGAAACCGCGCTGCTGGCGATCCGCGCCGTGCCGGTGCCGGCCTATGTCACCAACACGGTGGACGACCACGCCCATGTGCTGCGCGATTGCGGCGCCAGGGCCGCCATCGTCTCCACCACCGCGCTCGCCGAACGGGTCGCCGCCGCCGGCCCGCTCGACCTGCTGGTGACGATGGAGAGGGCGCCGGTGGCCGGCGTGCGGCAACTGCATTTCGCCGATCTCACCACCGACACCGCCTCACCGGACGACATCGCCGCCGAGGCAGCCCTGATCCCCGGCGGCGCGCTGGCCTGCCTGATCTACACCTCCGGCACCGGCGGCGCGCCGAAAGGGGTGATGCTGCCGCATCGCGCCGTGCTGTCCAACTGCCGCGGCGCCTTCAAGCTGCTGCAGATCCTGTGGCGGCAGGAGGGCGGCGAGCCGCATGAGACCTACCTCTCCTACCTGCCGCTGTCGCACAGTTTCGAGCATACCGCCGGCCAGTTCTTCATGCTCAGCACCGGCGCCGAGGTGGTGTATTCGCGCGGCGTAGAGCATCTGGCCGCCGATATCCTGGCGATCCGCCCGACCATCATGACCATGGTGCCGCGCGTGCTGGAGGTGATCCGCGGCCGCATCCTGGCACAACTGGCGCGGGAAAAACCGTGGAAGCAGAAACTGTTCGCCCGCGCGCTCGCGGTCGGCACCAGGCGCGCCACGGGTGCGAGGCTGTCGCTGCTCGACCGGCTGCTGGACCCGCTGCTGGAGCGCGTGGTGCGCCGCAAGGTGCGCGCCCGCTTCGGCGGCCGGCTGCGCGCGGCGATCTCCGGTGGCGCCAGGCTGGAACCGGACATCGGGCTGTTCTATCTCGCCCTCGGCATCCGCCTGCTGCAAGGCTATGGCCAGACCGAGGCCGGGCCGGTGATCTCGGCCAACCCGCCCGACGCGATCCGTATCGAGACCGTCGGCCCGCCGCTGGAGGGCGTGGCGCTGCGCATCGCCGAGGACGGCGAAATCCTGGTGCAGGGCGATCTGGTGATGGACGGCTACTGGGGCCAGCCGGACGAGACCGCCGCCGTGCTGCACGATGGCTGGCTGCATACCGGCGATATCGGCGTGCTGGACCCCGACGGCTATCTGCGCATCACCGACCGCAAGAAGGACATGATCGTGCTGTCCGGCGGCGAAAACGTCTCCCCCGCCCGCATCGAGGGCATGCTGGTCGCGGAGCCCCCGATCGCGCAGGCGGTGGTAATCGGCGAAGGCCAGGCCGGCCTCGCGGCGTTGGTGGTGGCCGCCGAGGGCTGCGACGAACTTGCTGTAGCAGCCGCCGTCAGCGCGGTGAATGCCCGCCTCGCGGTCACCGAACGCATCCGCCGGCACAAGCTGGTGCCGCCCTTCACCATCGAGAACGGACATCTCACCGCGACCCAGAAGGTGCGCCGGCATCTGGTGGTGCGCGCCCACGGCCATCCTTGACAGCCCAGGCCAGGCCGGGCGAGGCTGGCGTCATGTGCAGGATCTTCCTCGTCGTCGCCAGAACCACCCGCATCTCCGGCGGGACCTGGGAGAACCGCGCGCGCTGACCGAGCGCCGCGCCTACCCCTCGACCCCGCCGGCAACGGACGGGGTTTTTTCATGCCTGCCGCCCCGCCCGATGTCCATTCATATCGGAACGAACACGCCATGACCCAGAACATCTA
Source organism: Acetobacteraceae bacterium (assembly GCA_035497095.1). Lineage (GTDB taxonomy): Bacteria > Pseudomonadota > Alphaproteobacteria > Acetobacterales > Acetobacteraceae > 70-18. The sequence goes on from DATJEA010000474.1 coordinate 5,899, forward strand.
CGACAACGCCGCCTTCTTCGCCGGCTACAGCCAGCTCGGCCGCTCGCTGGAGGGGCTGGACGGCGCCGCCGAGTGGCCGAGCCTGCAGGCCATGCTGCCGCCGATGCCGGGCCTCAGGGTGGCCGATCTCGGCTGCGGCTTCGGCTGGTTCTGCCGCTGGGCGCGCGGCGCCGGGGCGGCAAGCGTGCTCGGCCTCGATGTCTCGGAGAACATGCTGGCCCGCGCCCGCGGCTTCGGCGACGACCCCGGCATCAGCTACGCCCGCGCCGACCTGGAAGATCTGCGCCTGCCCGAGACCGAGTACAACTTGATCTATTCGTCGCTGACCTTCCACTACATCGTTGCTTTTGGCGGACTGTTGGCCCGCATCCAGCAGGCGCTGGCGCCGCGCGGCAAGCTGGTGTTCTCGATTGAACACCCGATCTACATGGCCCCCTCGCAGCCCCGCTTCACGCTCGACGCCGAGGGCCGCCGGGTCTGGCCGATCGACCGCTATCTGGAGGAAGGCCCGCGCCAGACCGACTGGCTGGCCAAGGGGGTGATCAAGCAGCACCGCACCATCGGCACCACGCTGAACCTGCTGCTGGCGGCCGGCTTCACGCTCGATCACGTCGAGGAATGGTCGCCCACCGACGCCCAGATCGCCGCCCGCCCGGCGCTGGCGCACGAGCGCGACCGGCCGATGTTCCTGCTGGTCGCCGCCCATAAATAGCCGCCTACAGCTTGGGCTCGGCCCTGCCGACGGCGGCATGCTCGGACGGCGCCAGCGACTTCAGATAGGCGATGATGTCGCCCCGGCGCTGCTGGTCGTCCAGATGGTACGACATCTGCGCCCCCGGCACGGTGCCCTGCGGCGAGGCCAGCCAGCGATCCAGATTGGCCGCCGTCCAGGCCAGGTCGGCGCCCTGCAATGCCTTGGAATACGGGTAGCCGGCGGCGCTGCCGGCCTTGCGCCCGAACACCGTGCGCAGCGGCGGGCCTTCCTTGGCGGCGTCCAGCCCATGGCAGGTGGCGCAGACGCTGGCGAACAGCGCCTCGCCGGCATGCGCGTCCGGAGGTTGGTTGGCGAACCGCGCCATGTCGGTGGCGCCGTCCGGATTTTTCGAATTGAAGAAGGTATAGGAGAGCGTGATGGTGTGGATGTCGTCATCTTCGCGATCCTGGCCCATGCGGCTGTCGACGAAGAAATCCACCGGCATCTCGACGCTTTTATGCGCCTCCAGCCGCTCCTCGGTGAAGCAGAAGCACTCGATCTTCTTGAAGTAGATGCCGGCGCGCTCCGGCGTCACGTTGAACGTGGCGTGGCCGACCAGGTCGTGGTCGGACAGGTTCTCGGCGCGGAAGAACACCACCGTCTCCTGCCCCAGCCGCAGCTTCACCTGGCGCTGCACCGGCACGAAGCGCCACGGCAGGTCGGGGGCGACATCGGTGTTGAAGGCAACGGTGATCTCGCGGCCCAGTCTGGGGCTGTCATTGGCGTCGGCGCGCTGGGTGAAGCCGCCGGAGCCGGTGGCGACACAGAACAGCCGGTACAGCGTCACCGAATACGACACCAGGGTGAACATCACCCCCAGCGCGACGCCGATTCCGACCAGTGTTCCGTAATAGCCGGCACGGGAACGGCGGGGTGGCTGCGGCGACGGGTCGGACATGGCCGGGATATATGCCCCGGCCGGCCGCTCCGCAACGTGTGACCGCAGGCTACATCCCGAGCGCGCGGCGATAGACGTCGAGCAAGGTTTCCTGTTCCTCCACCTCGGCCGGCTCCTGCTTGCGGATGCGGATCAGCTGGCGGATCACTTTTACGTCGAATCCGGCGCTTTTTGCCTCGGCGAAGATGTCTTTTATGTCGCTGGAGAGGGCTTTTTTCTCCTCCTCCAGCCGCTCGATCCGCTCGATCAGGCTGCGCAGCCGGTCGGCGGCGATATTACCCCACTGGGCGCTCTCTTCGACTTTCTCGGCGGCTTCGGCCATGCGGCTCTCCTGCGACGGCGGGGCGCCGGGCTTAGCCTCCCCGCCCTGCTCAGGTCAATGGCCCGCCCAGGTCAATGCAGGTGAATCGCTTGAACGTCATGCGGTGGCACGGAGGACTGTTTCGAGATAATCGACATTCCAGCCTGCCTTCTTGCGTCGGTTTTTGAAGCTGGTGGTGGGTCTTGCGCCGGACAGCAGGTTGAGTGCGGTGTGTCGGACGATGGCCATGTTGGCGGGTGCATTGCCGCTTCGCAGCCTGGCGAGGTCTTCGCGGAACACCACATCCAGGACCCAGTGCAATCGGTTTTCGATCCCCCAGTGTCCCCGGACGACGCGGCCGAACGTCGCGGCACTCAATGCTGCTGAACTCCCGTAATAGCGTGTTTCCCGCTG
>DATJEA010000475.1:0-3939 GCA_035497095.1 Acetobacteraceae bacterium
CCAGCGCCCAGCAGGCCGGTCCAAGAGGATGACCCGATGAAGTTCAAGGCCGACCGTGCCACCCTTCTGCGGGCCCTCGCCCATGTGCAGAGCGTGGTGGAAAAGCGCAACACCATCCCTATCCTGGCCAACGTGATGATCGCGGTGCACGACGGCAAGCTGACGCTGACCGCGACCGACATGGAAATCGCCGTGGTCGAGGACATGGCGGCGACCTGCATCCGCAACGGCGCCTGCACCGCGCCGGCGGCGACGCTGTATGAGATCGTGCGCAAGCTGCCGGACGGCGCCGAGATGGAGTTGGACTGCCCGGGCGGGGACGCGCAACTGGCGCTGCGGGCCGGGCGCTACGCCACCAGCCTGGTGGTGCTGCCGACCGAGGATTTCCCCTCGATGACCGCCGGCACGCTGCCGCACAAGTTCGCTCTCCCGGCGCATACCCTGCGCGCGCTGATCGACCGCACCCGGTTTGCCATCAGCACCGAGGAAACCCGCTACTACCTCAACGGCATCTATATGCATGCCGGCGAGGCCGATGGCGTGCGCGTGCTGCGCGCGGTCGCCACCGACGGCCATCGGCTGGCCAGGGTGGAGGAGCCGCTGCCGGAAGGTGCGGCCTCGATGCCCGGCGTGATCGTACCGCGCAAGACCATCAACGAGCTGCGCAAACTGGTCGACGAGGTGACCTCGGACGTCGAGATCGCGCTGTCCGACACCCGCATCCAGTTCCGCGTCGGCTCGATCACGCTGACCAGCAAGCTGATCGACGGCACCTTCCCGGAATACGAGCGGGTGATCCCGCGCGACAACGACAAGGTCCTGCGGGTCGGCAAGAAGGATTTCTCCGATGCGGTGGCCCGCGTGGCGGCGATCTCGTCGGAGCGCTCGCGGCCGGTGAAGCTGTCGCTGGCGCGCGACCTGCTGGTGCTGTCGGCCTCCAGCCCCGAGCAGGGCACCGCGACCGAGGAACTCGACGGCGACCGGGTGAAATACGAAGCCGGGCCGCTGGAGATCGGCTTCCAGGCGCGCTACCTGAACGACATTACCGACCAGATCGGCGAGCAGGTGGAATTCCGCTTCGCCGACGGCGCGGCGCCGACCATCGTGCAGGACGCGGCAGACAGCAGCGCGCTGTTCGTGTTGATGCCGATGCGGGTGTAAGGAAGCAAGCAGCGCTTTTTTGAAAAAAAGCGCGCAAAAAACGTTAATCTCTGGAGTCCGGCCGTCGATCGGACTCCAGGGATTAAAAAGTTTTTTTGCTTCTTTTTGTTCACAAAAAGAAGACCTTCCTTGATATTTCTTACCCGCCTCCGCCTGGAAAACTTCCGCAGCTACGCCGCGCTGACCCTGCGTCCGGCGGCGCCGATTGTTGTTGTTTCCGGCCCCAATGGCAGCGGCAAGACCAATCTGCTGGAGGCGATCTCGATGCTGATGCCGGGCCGTGGGCTGCGCGGTGCCAGGATCGGCGATCTGTTGCGGCATGGCGCGTCGTCCTGGGCGGTGAACGGGCGGTTTGCCACGGCGGAGGGCGAGGTGGAGATCGCCACCGGCACGGCGCCGGAGGGGCAGGGCGACCGGCGGGTGTTCCGGCTCGATGGCGCGGCGCCGCGCAACCAGGCGGAGATTGCGGCGCATGCGGCGGCGGTCTGGCTGACGCCGCAGATGGACCGGCTGTTTCAGGAGGGACCATCGGGCCGCCGGCGGTTTCTTGACCGGCTGGTGTTCGCGCTGGAGCCGGGGCACGCGCGCGAGGTGGCGGCGTTCGATACCGGGATGGCCAACCGCAACCGCCTGCTGGCCGAGGGCCGCGCCGACCCGGCCTGGCTGGCCGGGCTGGAGGACTCGATGGCCCGCCATGCGGTGGCCGCGACGGCGGCGCGCATGGCCCTGGTGGCGCGGATGAACACCGCCCCCGGCACGGCGTTCCCGGCGGCGCGGCTCACGCTGCTCTGCCCGATCGCCGACCGGCTGGCCGAGGCGCCGGCGCTGGAGGTGGAGGACTGGCTGCGCGGAGTGCTGGCGGCCGGCCGCGGTGCCGATGCGGCCAGCGGTTCGGCGGCGCTCGGTGCGCATCGGGCCGATATGGGTCTGGCGGACGCCGCGACTGGCCAGCCGGCGGCGCTGGCCAGCACCGGGCAACAGAAGGCGCTGCTGATCGGCGTCGTGCTGGCGCACGCGGCGCTGCTGACGCAGTTGCGTGGGGCGGCGCCGTTGCTGCTGCTCGACGAACCGGCGGTGCATCTGGATGCCGGCCGCCGGGCGGCGCTGTTCGCGGCGCTGGCGGCGGGCGCCGCGCAGTGTTTTCTCACCGGCACCGATGCCGACGTGTTCGCGCCGTTGCGCGGCGTGGCGGAATTCCGCCAAAGCGACGCCGCGTGAGCCGGATCGGCAACGCCCCGCTGGTCTGGCTTATCGTGCTGGCCACCGCGGTGCGGCTGCTGATGGCGCATGCCATCGGCCTCGGTGTGGATGAGAGCTACATGGTGGCCGCCGGCCGCACGCTGCATCTCAGCTATTTCGACCATCCGCCGATCTCCTGGTGGCTCTCCTGGGGGGCGGCGCGGCTGTTCGGCAGCGAGGCGCCGGTGGTGGTGCGGCTGCCGTTCATCCTGCTCGGCGCCGCCTCCACCTGGATGGTGGCGCGGCTCGGCGCCGAGCTGGGCGGCCGGACGGCCGGGTTCTGGACGGCGCTCGCCTATAGCTGCGCTCCGGTGCTCGGCTTCACCAGTGCCAGTTGGGTGCTGCCGGACGGGCCGCTGGATGCAGCCCTGCTCGCCATGGCCCTGTGCCTGGTGCGGGCGCTGCGCTCTACCGGCTGGCGCTGGTGGCTGGCCGCCGGTGTCGCCGCCGGCCTGGCCATGCTGTCGAAATACAGCGCCGTGCTGCCAATTGCCGGCGGCCTCGTCTACTTGTTGACGCAAAAGCAGGACCGACGCTGGCTGGCCCGGCCGCAGCCCTGGGTGGCGGTGGCGGTGGCGGCGCTGATGTTCACGCCGGTGATCGTCTGGAACGCCGAGCACGGTTGGGCCTCACTGGCGTTCCAGGGCAACCGCGCCGATGCGGTGCGGCTGCAACCGTTCGGCCCGCTGGTGGTGCTGGCCGGCGAGGCGCTGTTCCTGCTGCCGTGGATCTGGGCGCCGCTGATGCTGGTCTGGCTGCGCGCGCTGCGCGGCGGCCCGGATGACCGGCCGCGCTGGTTGTTCGCCTGCCTCAGCGCCGGCCCGGTGCTGCTGTTCGCCATCGTGGCGCTGTGGTCGCGCCATGTGCTGTTCCACTGGGCGGCGCCCGGCTACCTGCTGCTGCTGCCGCTGCTCGGCGAGGCGCTGGCGCGCTGGGACGGCCGTGCCCTGCGCCGCGTCGCCGCCGGCACGGTCGCGCTGCTGCTGGCCGGGCTGGCGGTGGTGGCGATCGAGGTGCGCTGGAACCCGCTGCCGCTGCCGCACGACCCGGCGCTGCAAGCGGTCGATTTCACCCCGCTGCGCGCCGTGCTGGCAAGCCGCGGCCTGCTCGGCCAGCCGGTGGCCGCGCCGAACTGGTCGGACGCCGGGCGCATCGGCTACGCGCTGGGCGGCGCCCCGCCGGTAATGTGCCTGAACACCGACGCGCGGGAATTCGGCTTCGCCCCCGGCCCGGCCAGCGTGATCGGGCAGAACATCCTGATCGTCGCCCCGCGCAGCGACGAGGCCCGCATCCGCGCCGGCTATGCGGCGATCTTCGAGAGCATCGAGACGCTGCCGCCGGCGGTGATCGACCTGCCTGGCCGGCCCGGCCACCGGGTGCCGCTGTTCATCGGCCACACTTTGCGGCGCTGGCCGCCGTAGCGCGGATTAACCGTATCGCAACCAATGGGCGGGATACTCCGGGCCATGATCTCCAACACCTCGCTTCCGGCGTTCTCCACCGCCACCGGTGTCGGCACCGCCCAGCCGGCCCGGCGGC
>DATJEA010000476.1:0-3856 GCA_035497095.1 Acetobacteraceae bacterium
TGGTGCGGGATGGGGCGGTGGCGCCGTTTGCGGATTTGCAGCAGCGGCTGAATCGCAAGAGCGTGGGGGCGAAGCTGCGGGCCGGGTATCCGGTGGAGGTGATGCTGTACGACATGCTGTTCGATGGCGCCGAGGATATTCGCGGGCTGAAGTTCGATGCGCGGCGGGGGCGGCTGGAGGCGTGGTTCGCGCGGGTGGGGCCGGCGCGGATGCGGCTGTCGGAACTGATCCGGTTCGATGGCTTCGAGGAATTGCGGGCGCTGCGGGCGGGGGCGCGGGCGGCGGCCGTCGAGGGGTTGATGCTGAAGCGGGGGGAGTCTGCGTATCTGCCGGGGCGGCCGCGCGGGTTGTGGTGGAAGTGGAAGCGCGATCCGCTGACGCTTGATGCGGTGCTGATGTATGCGCAGCGCGGGCATGGGCGGCGCAGTGGGTCGTTCTCCGACTACACCTTCGGGGTTTGGCGCGAGGATGGGGTGCTGGTGCCGGTGGGCAAGGCGTATTTCGGGTTTACCGACCGGGAGTTGGGGTGGCTCGACAAGTGGATACGCGAGCATACGGTGGCGAAGTTCGGGCCGGTGCGCGAGGTGGAGCAGGCGCTGGTGCTGGAGGTGGCGTTCGACGCGGCGCAGCGTTCGAGCCGGCATAAATCGGGGGTGGCGCTCAGGTTTCCGCGAATTTCGCGGCTGCGGACGGATAAGCCGGCGGCGGAGGCGGATCGGCTGGAGACGGTGATGCGGCTCGCCGACGGGTAGGAAGGTCTTCTTTTTGTGAACAAAAAGAAGCAAAAAAACTTCATCCATTGGAGTGTACGGCCTCTCCGCGATTCGGCGGCCGCAAGGCAAATGAAGTTTTTTGCGCGCTTTTTTTCAAAAAAGCGCTGCTTGCCTGACGCTTCCCTGGGGCGATTGACCACGGGCCGGCGGCGTGGTGCGGTTGCGGCCTCAAACAGGGGGAACGGACCATGCCGATCATTGCAAATCACGCGTTGGCGCGGCTCAGGGCGGGGCAGACGGCGATTGGGTTTGGGGTCAGCCATCTGCGCACGGTGGCGACGGCGCAGATGGCCAGGACCGCCGGGTATGACTGGCTGTTCATCGATATGGAGCATGGCGCGTTCTCGGTGAACGAGGGGGCGCAGTTGTGCCTGGCGTCGCTGGCGGTGGGAATCGCGCCAATCTGCCGGGTGTGCAGCGATGCGCTGGATGAGGGGACGCGGCTGTTGGACAACGGCGCGCAGGGGATCGTGGTGCCGCATGTGGATACCGCCGCGCAGGCCAGGCGGGTGGCGGATGCGTTCCGCTATCCTCCCGCCGGCACGCGGAGTTGGGGCGGGGGGATTGCGCAGTTTGCCTTCGCGCCGCCGGCCACTGCCGAGGCGCAGGCGCAGGTGAACGCCGAGACGCTGGTTTGCTGCATGATCGAGACCGCGGAGGCGGTGGCCAATGCGGAGGCGATCGCCGCGACGCCGGGGGTGGATACGCTGCTGATCGGCACCTCGGACCTTTCCGCCGATATGGGGATTTCCGGGCAGATCGGCCATGAGCGGGTGCAGGCGGCGTATAAGGCGGTGATCGAGGCCTGTAAGAAGCACGGCAAGCAGGCGGGGATGGGTGGGGTGTATGACGAGGTCTGGGCGAAGACCTACATGCAATGGGGGGCGAGGTTCGTGCTGGCGGGGTCGGATGGGCTGTTCATCATGCAGGCGGCGACGGCTCGGGCGACGTTCATGCGTGGGTTGGTGTAAGGAAGGAAGCGGCGCTTTTTTGTAAAAAAGCGCGCAAAAAACTTCATTCCCTGGATTCGGTGCTGGCACCGAATCCAGGGGGTGAAGTTTCTTTGCTCCTTTGTTTTCAAACAAAGAAGACCTGCTTACTCCTTGATCTGCCAATCCTCCGGCTTGATCCGTGGCATCTCGAAGCGGTCGCGCACGGTGTTACCAGCCGGCGCCGTGCAGGCGGCCGATCAGGTCGAGTTTGGGGGTGTCGAGGTGGCAGCGCGTCGGGTTCAGTACGCAGTCGTCGGCGACATGCATGGCCAGGATGTGGGCCATGATCAGGGTGCGGTCGGGGCCGATCTCGATGGCCATGTAGCGCTCGCATTCGAAGGCGACCGGGCTTTCGGCGATGCGCGGCGGCTTGACCTTGACGCTCGGCAGCGTGGTGAGGCCGGCCTGGTGGAGTTCGTCGATTTCGGGCGGGAAGTCGATGGCGGTGATGTTCATCGCCTGGGCGTTGGCGTGGCTGACCAGGTTGACGACGAACTGGCCGGTGGCGCGGATGTTGGCGCCGGTGTCCTTGGCGTCGCCGGGGAAGTGGCCGCCGATGCCGATCAGCATGACCGGCGGGTCCTGCGCGAAGACGTTGAAGAACGAGAACGGGGCGGCGTTCAGCGTGCCGGCGGTGTCTTGCGTGACCACCCAGGCGATCGGGCGCGGGGTGACGGAGGCGACCAGCAGCTTGTAGCGGTCCTGGGCGGGGAGGGTGGTGAAATCGAACAGCATGCGGGGGCTCCGGGGGTTTGCCGGCAGGGTGGCGCGGGGTGGCTGGGCTGTCCAGCGCGCCTGGTGGTGCGATGAGCGCATGGCTGTATCTGCTGGCGTGGGTGGGGACGCTGGCGGATCAGTTGGCCGGGGTGCGGCTGGCCGGGGTGGCGGCGGGGTTGGCGATATTGGGGTTTCTGCTGATCGAGTTGCGGCGGCAGCGGCCGGCTTTGCGGCTGGTGTTTCTCGGGCTGGTCGGGGCCGGGCTGGTGGGGGTGGCATTCGCCGCGCATCCGGGGGCGGTGTTTCTGGCGGCGTGGCGGCGCGGGGCGGCGTATGGCGCGTTCTTCCTGGCGCTGGGGGCGCTGCGCGATGCGGCGGAGACCAGCGTGCTGGTGCGGCGCTGCGGGCGGCATCTGGTGGCGCAGCCGGCCGGGCGGCGCAGCCTGGCGGTGATGGGCGGTGGGCATCTGTTCGGCATGATCCTGTCGTATGGGGCGATCGATCTGCTGGGGGCGATGATCGCGCGGGCCGAAGGTAGGGCGGTAACGCTCCGGCGGCGGGTGATGATGCTGGCGGCGTATCGCGGGTTCGCGACGATGAATTGCTGGAGTCCGCTCAATATCATGACGGTGGTGGTGTCGGCGGCGGTGCCGGCGGCGGCGATGCGGCCGCTGATGCTGCCGGGGTTCGGGATGGCGATGGCGATGCTGGGGGTGGCGTGGTGGGAGGCGCGCAGCCAGACGCCGGCGGGGGAGGCGAGGGCGGCGGCGAGCGGGGAGCGGTGGACCATTCATCTGCGCATCGTGCTGCTGGTGCTGCTGGTGATGGCGCTGGCGGAGGTGGTTTCGGGCGGGTTCGGGGTGGCGCTGTCGGTGGGGGTGACGGCGGCGGCGCCGGCGGTGGCGGCGGGCTGGGTGCTGGTGCAGCTGCGGCGGCGGCGGGTGCGGCTGGGGTTGCTGTGGCGGCGGGTGCGGCGGTTTCGCGCCCGGGTGCCGGCGTTTCGCGGCGAGGCGGCGGTGCTGGGGGCGGGCGGGTTTCTTGGCGTGGCGCTGGGGGCGGCGCTGCCGGCGGGGGGCGTGGCGCCGCTGCTGGCGCATCTGGCGCTGCCGGCGGTCGCGGTACCGCTGCTGGTGCCGGTGGTGCTGCTGGCGACCGGGCTCATGGGGCTGAACCCGATCGCCATCGTGGCGGTGATCGGGGCGGCGGTGCCGGACCCGCTGGCGCTGGGGGTGGCGCCCTCGGTGTTGGCGTTCGCCTGCATGCTGGGCTGGGGGGTGGCGGTGGGGATGACGCCGATGTCGGCCTCGGCGCTGACCACGGCGCGGTGGCTGGAGTCCGCTCAATATCATGACGGTGGTGGTGTCGGCGGCGGTG
>DATJEA010000477.1:0-4698 GCA_035497095.1 Acetobacteraceae bacterium
ATCTTGCTTCCTTTCTTGCTATCCCACCGCCAGCGCCAAAGCCCCCGCCCGCAACCCTAATGCCGCGATATCCGCCGGCAGCAATGCCTCGCGCGGCGTCGCCAGCCAATCCTGCACCCGCGCCCGCAGCCCACCCAGCGCCGCCTGCCAGGTGCCAGGCGGCGGCAGCCGTATCGGCGCATCGGCCAGCAGCGGCGGTGACCATCGCAGATAATCGATCCATTCCGCCCGCCGCCAGCGCACCCGGTCACGCGGCGCCGCCGCCGCGCGCCGCAGCGCGATCCGCCTTCGGTCGCTGATCTCGGCGTAGCGCGTGTCCAGATGCGCACCATCGGGCCCGCGCCAGCGCAGCACCTCCAGCCCGAGCAGGCGTGGCCGCGCATCGCCGAGCCCGCACAGCGCCAGCAGCGACAGCCCGGCATCGGCCGGCACCGCGAGCGCCAGCAGCGACAGCCCGTCCAGCGTCATCGCCCGCAGCGCCCGCGCGCCGCCCGGCAGCAGCACCGAGCCCCGCCCGGCCCAGGTCAGCGCCAGCAACCCGTCCTCACGCGGCAGCAGCACCGGGGCCGGCGGAGGCAGTGCCTCGGCGGCGGCCAGCAGCGGAGCGGCGAGCAGCACGCGGCGCGACAGATTCATGCCATACAGATTCATGCCATACAGTCTGGGCCGCGCCGGTTAATCCCGCGTCACCAGAACCCTTCCGCTGCCATTTCTTCCACGCCGCAGGCCTGTTCAATGCGCCAGATTAGGCTAAACCGAGCGCCAGCATGACCGAAGCAACCGGCAAGGACGCCAGGCGGATCGCCCGCGACTGGCTGCGTGTGCAGAGCCGGCTGGGGCGCCGCGCCGCGCTGCCGGTGGTGCTGCTCGGCCTCGCCGGCATGGTGCTGGCGATCGGCCAGGCCTGGTGCATCGCCACCGCGTTGCAGGCGGCGATCATCGGCGGCGCCCCGCCGCTTGGCTGGCTGGTGCTGTTTGCCGCCCTCGCGCTGATCCGCGCCGGCCTCTCGCTGCTCTCCGAGCGCGCCGGGTTCGAGGCCGGGGCCGCCGCCCGCCGCCGGCTGCGCAGCGATGCGCTGGGCCGCATGCTGGCCGCTGGCCCGGCGCTGCTCCGCCGCAGCCATTCCGGCGAACTGACCGCCGTGTTGATCGACCGGATCGAGGCGCTGGACGGCCTGTTCGGCCGCTGGCTGCCGGCCGCTACCCTGGCGATTGCCGCCCCGGCGCTGGTTGTGCTGGCGCTGCTGCCGGTGGACTGGGTGGCGGCGCTGCTGCTGCTGGCCACCGGGCTGCTGGTGCCGGTGGCGATGGCGCTGTCCGGCCTGGGCGCCGCTGCCGCCTCGCGTCGCCAGTTCGCCGCCATGACGCATTTGCAGGCGCGCTTCCTCGACCGCATCCGCGGCATCGCCACCATCGTGCTGGCCGGCCGCGCCGAGGACGAGGCGATCGCACTCGGCCGCGCTGCCGACGAGTTGCGCCGCCGCACCATGCGGGTGCTGCGCGTCGCCTTCCTGTCCTCCGCGGCGCTGGACTGCGCCGCCGCCTTGGCCCTGGTGCTGCTCGCGCTGCGCTACGGCGCGGCGCTGGCGGCCGGCCACGGCAGCCCGGCCGTAGCGCTGTTCGTGCTGCTGCTGGTGCCGGAATTCTTCGCCCCGCTGCGCGCCTTCTCGGCCGCCTATCAGGAGCGGATGCAGGCCAGCATCGCCGCCGAGGCGCTCACCGCGCTGCCGCCGCCGGTGGCCGAGCGGCCGCCGCTGGCGGTGCGCAATGTCGCCGCGCGCGGTGTCACCGTCGCGTTCGAGAACGTGCATCTCACCTGGGACGCGGCGCGCGGCCCGGCGCTGGACGGCCTCAGTTTCAAGGTGCCGGCCGGCGAGGTGCTGGTGCTCGCCGGACCTTCCGGCGCCGGCAAGTCCTCGGCGCTGGAGGTGCTGCTCGGCTTCGTGCGCCCCGATTCCGGCCGCGTCACCATCAACGGCGCCGATATCGCCACTCTGGTGCCGCAGGCGCTGGCGCGGCTGATCGCCTGGATCGGCCAGCGCCCGGTGCTGTTCGCCGGCAGCATCCGCGACAACATCCGCTTCGCCCGCCCCGACGCGACCGATGACGAGATCCTCGAAGCCGCCCGCTTCGCCCGGCTGGAAGCGGTTGCCGCCGCGCTGCCGCAAGGGCTGGACACTCAGGTGGGGGAGGGCGGCCACGGCCTCTCCGGCGGCCAGGCGCAGCGGGTGGCGATCGCCCGCGCCTTCCTGAAGAACGCGCCGATCCTGCTGATGGACGAACCGACCGCGCATCTCGACCCGCTGACCGAGGCCGAGGTGCTGGACAGCCTGAAACGCCTCACCGTCGGCCGCACCGTGATCCTGGCCAGCCACTCCGCCGCCGCGCACGCGTTCGGCGGGCGGCGGGTGGATCTCCGCGACGGGCGGGCGGTGCTGGCGCGGGGGGTGGCATGAAGCAAGCGAGCGGCGCTTTTTTGAAAAAAAGCGCGCAAAAAACTTCATCCATTGGAGTCCCGGACCGTGGTCCGGGACTCCAATGGATGAAAAGTTTTTTTGCTTCTTTTTGTTCACAAAAAGAAGACCTTGCCTTGGCTCGCTCATGAAACCGCTGCTTCGCATCATCGCGCTGTGGCGCCCGCGTGCGCTATGGCTGGCGCTCGGCCTGCTGATCTCGCTGATCGCGCTGGCCGCCGGCGTGGCGCTGATGGCGCAGTCGGGCGCGCTGGTCGGCGGCGTGCTGCTCGGGCTCGGCATGGCGGCGCCGGCGATGGCGTTGCGGATTCTCGGCCCGACACGGGTGATCGGGCGCTACCTGGAGCGGCTGGTGAGCCACAACGCGCTGTTCCGCGCGCTGGCCGATCTCAGGGTGTGGTTCTTTCGCGGGCTGTCGGCGCGGGCGGCCGGGGGCTTGGGGTTTCGCCGGGCCGGGGATGTGCTGGCCAGGCTGGTGGGCGATGTGGAGGCGCTGGACGGGGTTTATCTGCGGCTGATGCTGCCACTGGCCGGCGCGCTGCTGCTGCTGCCGGCGCTGCTGTGGCTGATCGGGCGGCACGATCCGGCGCTGGCCGCGGTGGTGGGCGGGTTGTTTGTGGCGGCGGCGTTCGGGCTGCCCTGGCTGGCCGGGCGCGGGGCGCTGGCGGCTGGCGGGCGGCTGGCGGCGACCCAGGCCGGGCTGCGGGTGGCGGCGCTGGACACGCTGACCGGGCTGCGCGAGGTGCGCGCCTATGGTGCCGAGGGGCGCATGATGGCGCTGGTGCAGGCGCGCGAGGCGGCGCTGTTCTCGGCGCAGCACGATCTGGCCTGGCGCGGTGCGCTGGCCGGCGCCGGCAGCTTCTTGTGCGGTCAGGCGGCGATTCTGGCGGTGCTGCTGCTGGCCGGCGCGAACCCGGCCAGTGCGGTGCTGTTCGCCTTCCTCACCGTCGCGGCGTTCGAGGCGGTATCGGCGCTCACCCGCTCCGGCACGCTGGCCGGCCGCGCCGCCACGGCTGCCGCGCGGGTGGTGGAGGCGGCCGAGGGTCCGATTCCGGTCGCCGAGCCGATTGCCCCGGCTGCACTGCCGGCGGGCGCGGGGTTGCGCTTCGAGGGTGTCAGCTTCCGCTGGCAGCCGGACCGGGCGCTGGTGCTGGATGGGCTGACGCTGGACGTGCCGCAAGGTGCCCGCGTCGCGGTGCTGGGGCCGTCCGGCGCCGGCAAGTCCACCCTGGCGGCGCTGGCGCTGAAGGTGGTGGCGCCGCAGCAGGGCAGGGTGCTGCTGGGCGGCGTCGATATCGCCACGCTGGCCGCCGGCGATTTGCGTTCGCGCATCGCGTGGCTCAGCCAGGCCACGCATCTGTTCGACGACACCATCCGCGCCAACCTGCTGCTCGGCCGCCCCGATGCCAGCGATGCGCAGCTTTGGGCGGCATTGGAGGCGGCGCGGATCGCCGAGCTGGTGCGGGCGCTGCCGGAGGGGATGGCGACCTATGTCGGCGAGCAGGGCGCGCGGTTCTCCGGCGGCCAGGGGCGGCGGTTGGCGCTGTCCCGGGCGCTGCTGTCGCCAGCCTCGCTGCTGATCCTCGATGAGCCTTGCGCCGGGCTCGATGCCGAGACCGAGCGGGAGTTCTTCACCACGCTGAACACCGCCGCCGAGGGCCGCACCATGCTGCTGATCGCGCATCGGCTGACCGGCGCCGAGCGGCTGGACCGGATCTGGCGGCTTTCCGCAGGGCGTGCGGTGGCGGCGGCCGGTTGACCCCGACTCCATTGGTTGGGCAGTTAGGGGCATGCCTGACCTCGCCATGACGGAACTGGACGCCGACTCGCCGCTGGCGGTGCTGCGCCGGGTGTTCGGTTTCCCCAGCTTCCGCGGCCTGCAACAGCAGGCGGTCGAGCGCATCACCGGCGGCGGCGACGCGCTGGTGCTGATGCCGACCGGGGCCGGCAAAAGCGTGTGCTACCAGGTGCCGGCGCTGTGTCGTCCCGGCACCGCGATCGTCATCTCGCCGCTGATCGCGCTGATGGACGACCAGGTTGCGGCGATGCGCCAGTTGGGCGTGGCCGCCGCCGCACTGCATTCCGAGCTGGACCCGCAGGAGCACCGCCAGATCGGCCGCGACCTCGATGCCGGCATGCTCGACCTGCTCTACGTGTCGCCCGAGCGGTTGCTGAGCCCCGGCACCACCGAGCGGTTGCAGCGCCAGGAAATCGCACTGCTGGC
>DATJEA010000478.1:0-5529 GCA_035497095.1 Acetobacteraceae bacterium
ATACGCACGGCTATGCCATGATCGGCACCGTGGTCGTTCTCGGGAGTATCTGACATGCAAACCGTGGCCGAGCAGCCGAGCGCCATCCGCTCGTACTACGAGGGACTGGCCAAGGGCGTCTTCCGGGCGATCCGGTGCCAAGCTTGCGGGAAGCACACCTTTCCGCCCACCGGATGCTGCGAGCATTGTGGCAGCTGGAAGGTGGAGCCGGTCGAACTGAGCGGCGAAGGGACGCTGCTCTTCGCGACGCACAACATCTCCCCGGCGTGTCACCCGCGTTTCGAGAAGATCGCGCCGTATGTCTACGGTCATATTCGCCTGAAGGAGGGGCCGATCGTCCAGGCGATCGTGCTCGGCGTGCAGGCGGCGCCGGCCGATCTGCGGCGCCTGTTCGAGCGTGGCCCGGTTCCGGTGACGGCGGAGGCACTGCCGATGGACGACCTGCCGGTGCTCGCCTTCCGCGTTCACGACTGAGCCCCGCTTGCGGGATGCGGCGGCCTGCGCGCACACAGGCCGCCGCATCGCTGCAACGGCGCGCTCACGCCGATCCGGGTCAGCCAATGTCCCCGCCGTGCCGCGCACGCTGACGCAGCCGGGAGCGGGGCCGATCTGCCATTTACTTCTGCCATTTACTCCGGGATCAGCACGGCGGCGCCAGCCAACTTTCCGGTGCGCAGCCGATCCAGCGCCTCATTCGCCTGCGCGAGCGGGAACGCCACGGTGGTGGTGGCGACCGGCACCTGTGGCGCCAGCGCCAGAAAGGTTTCTGCGTCGTGGCGCGTGAGGTTGGCCACCGAGCGCAGGCTTCTCTCCTGCCACAGCAGCCGGTAGGGGAAGGCCGGGATGTCGCTCATGTGGATGCCGCCGCAGACCACCACGCCACCGGGCGCAGTGGCGCCCAGCGCGGCCGGTACCAGGTCGCCGGCCGGGGCGAAGATCAGCGCCGCGTCAAGCGGCTCGGGCGGCAATGCGTCGGAGCCGCCGGCCCAGGCCACGCCGAGGCGTCGGGCGAAGGCCTGTGCCTCCGTGTCGCCGGGACGGGTGAAGGCATAGACCTGCCGGCCCTCGTGATGCGCCACCTGGGCCAGGATGTGGGCCGCAGCGCCGAAGCCATAGATGCCGAGGCGCCGCGCCGGCCCGGCCATGCGCAGGGTGCGGAAACCTATCAGACCGGCGCACAGCAAGGGTGCCGCGTGTTCGTCGTCGTAGAGCGGGTCGATTGGGAAGCAGTAGCGTGCATCGGCGACGGTGTATTCCGCATAGCCGCCGTCGATCTGGTAGCCGGTGAAGCGCGCCCGAGGGCAGAGATTCTCGCGGCCGGAGCGGCACCAATCGCAGGTGCCGCAGGTCCAGCCGAGCCAGGGCACGCCGACCCGATCGCCCACCCGGAAGCGGCCAGCCGGGCCACCCAGGGCGGCAACGGTGCCGACGATCTCGTGGCCCAGCACCAGCGGCAGCTTCGGCTCAGGAAGTTCGCCGTCGATCACATGCAGATCGGTTCGGCAGACCCCGCAGGCGCGGACGCGGATCAGCACCTGGCCGGGCTGCGGCACCAGGATGGGGAGGTCCGCCAGCTCCAGCGGGCGGCCAGGTTGGCGCAGCAGCATGGCGCGCATAGGCGGCTCCTTCGTCTCAGATGGCGCGGCACTCGGATTCTCGCCCGCGCACCACGCGGCGGCCACGATCCGGACCGGTGCCTTCGGTGACCACGGTACGGCGGCCCTCGACGACGCCATCGCGGTGGAAGTAGATCACGACCCAGTCGGCGGTGCGGCCGAGTTGATGGGCGCGCGCGGAGTTGGAGAACAAGGCCGTCGCATGCCACGGTCCGCGCTCGGTGTGCAGCACCGGCAGCCAGGCGGTGCCCGCCTCGTTGAAGCGCTTCGGGGCGATGTGCGGCAGGTCGCCCAGGCTGGCCCGGCTGCGGTATTCGCGGTCGATGTCCAGCAGCACCTCAACCGGCGGCTCGTCTGTGGCTGACGCCGCCGGCGGGCGCATCCGTGCCAGCAGCACAGCCAGCGCGTGGCGCACCATCGCCACGCGGCGCGGGCCGAAGCCAGGAACCATTTCCAGCCGACCGTCATGCGCCGCGGTCTCCAGCGCCTCCAGCGTGTCCACATGCAGGGTTTCGTATACCCGCTGGGCAAGGCGGGGCCCGATGCCCGGTACCGAAGCAAATACCGCATCCGCGCCTGAAGCGCCCTGCAGCCGCTCCAGAAATGTCCAATGGCCGGTGTTCAGCATCTCGACGATAGCGCCGGCCAGCGATGGTCCGATGCCGGGTAGTGCGTCCAACGCCGCGAAGCCGCCCTGCGCTGCGATCGCACGGACATCGATGGGCTGACGTTCGAGCGTCTCAGCCGCGCGGCGATAGGCGTTGATACGAAACGGGTTGGCACCCTGCGCCTGCAGCACGGCAGAGGCCGCGCGGAACTGCGTGGCGATCCATCGGTTCGTCGGCGGCGGCGCGACATCGGCTAGAGATGGGGCCGATTGCGGAGCGGTCGGCGGGCCGGTTGGCGCGTCGGACATCAGGCTGCTCCCACCGCGCTTAGAGGGGCAATTCAGCGGGTGCGGCCGGTTCCCTCCGGGGTTCCGGTATCTCGGTCATCGTTGCCTCGGTCAGCAGCAGCACGCTGGCGACGGAGACCGCGTTCTCCAGCGCGATGCGCACCACCTTGGTCGGGTCGATGATCCCGGCCTCGATCAGGTCGACATATTGCTTGCGCGCCGCGTCGAAGCCGAAGCTGCCCTGGCCGTCCAGCATGCGGGCAACCACCACGCCGCCATCCACCGCCGAGTTCTCGGCGATCTGCCGCGTCGGCGCCTCCAGTGCCCGCCGCAGCACCTGCACGCCGGTGCGCTCGTCGCCCTCGCAGCGGGCTTCCTCCTCGGCCAGCGCGGCCACGCAGCGCAGCAGCGCCAGTCCGCCGCCCGGCACAATGCCTTCGGCCACCGCCGCCTTGGTCGCGCTGATTGCGTCGTCCAGCGCTTCCTTGCGCGACTTCATCTCTGCCTCGGCCGGCGCTCCCACCCGGATCACCGCCACGCCGCCGGACAGCTTGGCCAGCCGCTCCTGCAGCTTCTCGCGGTCGTAGTCCGAGGTCGAGTCCTCGATCTGCTTGCGGATCTGGGCGCAGCGGCCATTGATACCCGGCTTCTTGCCGACGCCGCTCACTATGGTGGTGTCTTCCTTGGTCAGCACAACCTTGCGCGCGCGGCCGAGTTGGGTGAGCGTCAGGTGTTCCAGCTTCGCGCCGATCTCCTGGCTGACCAGTTCGCCGCCGGTCAGGATCGCGATATCCTCCAGCATGGCGCGGCGCCGGTCGCCGAAGCCGGGCGCCTTGGCAGCGGCCACGCGCAGGCCCCCGCGCAGCTTGTTGACCACCAGGGTCGCCAGCGCCTCGCCCTCTACGTCCTCGGCAAGGATCAGCAGCGGGCGGCCCGATTGCACCACGGCCTCCAGCAGCGGCACCAGGGGCTGCAGCGCCGAGAGCTTGGCCTCGTGGATCAGGATATACGGGTCTTCCAGCTCAACGATCATGCGCTCGGCGTTGGTGACGAAGTAGGGCGAGATGTAGCCGCGATCGAATTGCAGCCCTTCCACCACGTCCAGAGTGGTCTCGATGGTCTTGGATTCCTCGACCGTGATGACGCCTTCGCCGCCCACCTTCTCCATCGCCTCGGCGACCAGTTCGCCGATGGCCGGGTCGTTATGGGCGGAAATGGTGGCTACCTGGGCCTTCTCCAGCCGGCTCTGCACGGGGCGGGACAGGGCGCGCAGAGCCGCGATGGCGACCTTGGCGCCGCGATCCAGGCCGCGCTTCAGGTCGACCGCGCTGGCGCCGGCGACCACGTTGCGCAACCCGTCGCCATAGATGGCGTGGGCGAGGATGGTCGAGGTGCTGGTGCCGTCGCCCACGTTGTCGCCGGTCTTCTCGGCCGCCTGGCGCAGCATCTGGGCACCCAAATTCTCCTCGGGGTCCTTGAGGTCGAACTCCTTGGCGATGGTGACGCCGTCATTGCACACGATCGGCGGCCCCCAGCTGCGCTGGATCAGCACGGATTTGGATTTCGGCCCGAGGGTGACGCGGACGGCGTCGCACAGCGATGTCGCACCGCGCAACACTTTCTCCCGCGCCGCAGAGCCGAATGTCACCTGTTTGTGCGCCATCTGAGTTCTCCGCCTTCGGCTGCCGGCTGGCTGCTCGATACCGAGGTGCCGCAGCATGGCTGGGATCGGCACCGCCTCGCATTGATCGAGATCAACGCGGAACCGAGACCGCTCCAGACGGGCGGCGTGTGCTCCGGCTCTGGAAATCGAATCGGTACAGCTGTGATCTAGATCAAGGACGCCGGGCACCAACCTGCCAATGCTGCACTCACCGTCCGGGCGATGGCGACGCAATGACGCAACGCTGCCTCCCGGAAGGGCTTTGCGATCAACAGCTAAGGAAACAGCGATGAGCCAGGTTCCGGTTGAAATCAAAAAATCCCCCGCCCCCGCTCCGACCGACCAGTTCGGCGCGTTCCGCCAGGAGATGGACCGTCTGATGGATCGGTTCTGGGGCGGCTTCAGTCTCCCCTTGCTGCGCCGCTCGTCCGCGGCGACACCGACCAAGGCCACTGCCAGCCTGTTCGAGATGGTGGTACCGGCGGTCGACGTCACCGAGGATGCCGCAGCCTTCGTGGTCACCGCCGAACTGCCTGGCATGACCGAAAAGGATGTCGAGGTGTCGGTGTCCAACGGCATGCTGACGCTGAAGGGCGAGAAGCGGCAGGAGAAGGAAGAGCACAAGAAGGACTTCTATCTGACCGAGCGTTCGTTCGGCAGCTTCGAGCGGTCATTCTCGCTGCCGGATGGCGTCGATGACGACAAGGTGGGCGCCAGCTTCACCAACGGCGTGCTGACCGTGACCCTGCCGAAGAAGCCGGGAACCGCGACGGCCACGCGCAAGATCGAGGTCAAGCCGGGCAAATAGACGCAGGAGGCTCGTGTGCCCGCCGGCCCGGATGGCCAGACCGGTTGGGCCAGAGCGTGACGAGAGAGCCTGACGAACCAGAATCCAGGGAGGCTGAGATGGCGTTGAACGAAGCCGCGCATGAACGACGCATTCGCGCCCGCGCGCTGCGCATGTGGCGGGCCGATGGCAGCCCGCCGGGGCGCAGGCCGGACTACCTGGAGCGGGCACGCGAATTACAGGCCATCGAGGACCATCCCCAGGCCGGCCTGCTGCCCAACCCGATGACCGGCCACGCAGACGAGGTGCCGCCGGTCGAACCGGTGGAGGAGGCCGAGTTGATGGAAAACCTCGGCGAATTCCCCTCTCAGCTGACCGATCAGGGCGACCGCCCGGCAACCCCGGTGGCGCGCCGCAAAACCCCACGCGGCGCCGCCGGACGCTGAGGCGGGATGGACAGGGACGGAATGCGCTTCCACGACCGGCGCTCGGCCCGGCGTTGCAGACGCAGGGCCGAGCGCCGGGAGCTTGGTCTGCTCGGGTGGATGGCGAGGGCGACCCAGGTCAA
>DATJEA010000479.1:0-2106 GCA_035497095.1 Acetobacteraceae bacterium
CTGGCGCTGGCCGGCATGATCGTGGCGCTCGACGCCTTCGGTCCGGTCACCGACAATGCCGGCGGCATTGCCGAAATGGCCGGCCTGCCGAAGGAAGTGCGCAAGTCGACCGACGCGCTCGACGCTGTAGGCAACACCACCAAGGCGGTCACCAAGGGCTACGCCATCGGCTCGGCCGGCCTCGCCTCGCTGGTGCTGTTCGCCGCCTACACCGAGGACCTCAAGCACTACTTCCCGAACATCCAGGTCGATTTCACCCTGCAAAGCCCGTGGGTGGTGATCGGCCTGTTCATCGGCGGCCTGATGCCCTACCTGTTCTGCGCGATGGGCATGACCGCGGTGGGCCGTGCCGCCGGTGCCGTGGTGGTGGAAGTCCGCCGCCAGTTCGCCGCCATGCCCGGCATCATGTTGGGCACCCAGAAGCCGGAATACGGCCGCGCGGTGGACATGCTGACCCGCGCCGCGATCAAGGAGATGATCCTGCCGTCGCTGCTGCCGGTGGCCGCCCCGATCGTGCTGTATTTCGTGGTGCTGGCGATCGCCGGCCAGGCTGCTGCGTTCGGCGCGCTGGGCGCGATGCTGCTCGGCACCATTGTCACCGGCCTGTTCGTCGCGATCTCGATGACCTCGGGCGGCGGCGCCTGGGATAATGCCAAGAAATACATCGAGGAAGGCAATCACGGCGGCAAGGGCTCCGAGGCGCACAAGGCCGCGGTCACCGGCGACACCGTCGGCGACCCGTACAAGGACACTGCCGGCCCGGCGGTGAACCCGATGATCAAGATCACCAACATCGTGGCCCTGCTGCTGCTGGCGATCCTGGCGCACTTCGCCGGCTGAACCCCGGCTTCCCGCACGGCAGAACGGCCCCGGAGTGCGCTCCGGGGCCGTTTTTGTGTCCGAGGGTCCGTGCTGCATCGCAGCATTTGCCATGGACAGCGGTGGCGGCTTCGGCTAGGCCACTGCTCCGCAGCCCCCGCCCGCTGCCCCGCAGCCCCTGCAAGGTATCCCATGGACGTCTCCCGCATCCCCACCGGTTTCAACCCGCCCCATGATATCAACGTGGTGGTCGAAATCCCGCAGGGCTCGGCGGTGAAATACGAAATCGACAAGGAATCCGGCGCGATCTTCGTCGACCGCTTCCTGTTCACCCCCACCGCCTACCCGGCCGCCTACGGCTTCATCCCCGGCACCCTGGCCGAGGACGGCGACCCGGCCGACGCGCTGGTGCTGATCCCCGCCCAGGTTGTGCCGGGCGCTGTGGTGCGCGCCCGCCCGATCGGCATGCTGAACATGGAAGACGAGGCCGGGCGCGACACCAAGCTGATCTGCGTGCCGCACGACAAGCTGCATCCGCAGTACACCAGCATCCTCGATGTCGGCGACCTGCCGCTGATCACCCGCCGCGCCATCGAGCATTTCTTCAAGAACTACAAGGATCTGGAAGAAGGCAAATGGGTGAAGGTGGCCGGCTGGGGCAGCCGCGCCGAGGCCGAGGCCGAGATCGTCCGCTCGATCGCCGCCGCCCGCTAACCGACCTGGCTTGCATGCGTTAAAGCAGGGCACCCTTTGATGGGCGCCCCGCATTAACTTTCCGCTTTATCCCGCGATCCATGCCTCCGGGCGTCGCCACCCGGAGGCAACCAGCCGATCAGCCGCGCTTGTCGAGCGGCAGGTAATCCCGCTTCGGCGCGCCGGTATAGAGCTGCCGCGGCCGGCCGATGCGCTGCGACGGGTCCTCGATCATCTCCTTCCACTGGCTGATCCAGCCGACCGTGCGCGCCACCGCGAACAGCACGGTGAACATGCTGGTCGGGAAGCCCATCGCCTTCAGGATGATGCCCGAGTAGAAATCGACGTTCGGATACAGCTTGCGCTCGACGAAATACGGGTCGGACAGCGCGATCTTCTCCATCTCCACCGCGAGATCCAGCAGCGGATCGTCCTTGATGCCCAGTTCGCGCAGCACCTCGTGGCAGCTTTGCTGCATGATCTTGGCGCGCGGATCGTAGTTCTTGTAGACGCGGTGGCCGAAGCCCATCAGCCGCGCGTGGTTGTTCTTGTCCTTCACCGTCTCCAGGAACGGCTTCACATTCTCCACGCTGC